>JAISGP010000151.1 GCA_031263035.1 Lachnospiraceae bacterium
AGGCAAAAAAGCTTCAAAATCTCCCTAAATTTCACCTCCGAAATTCGTGAACGGAAAATATACTTATTATTCATTGAAATTCATTCTCTTACAAAGATATTGAATCCCTTAAATTATCTTGAACCTTAACTTATTTAATATTATTATTATATTTTTTAAATAGGTTTATGTTTGAAATATAATTTGAATAAAATTCTTCTATATTTTCTTTTAAACAATTTTCAAAAGCATCTATACTTGAACTTTTTTCTTCTCTGTTAAAGTCATTTTGATAAGAAATAATTATGTTTTCCAAATTAGAATTCAAATTAATATCCTGAAGTTTATCTTCATAATATGATAGAAGTTTGATATTTATATCATCTAAGCTACTTTCATTGATGTGATAATATAACAAAAGCATTCTAAAAAATAAATTAAAATCCGTGCCGTTATTAATTTTCATTATATTTTTCTATATTTTTTTTAATCAATTCCTTTTCATTTTTTGTGAAAATGTATATAGGCAATCCGTTTAAATCATCTGCAATTGTAAATCCAATAGGTTGATTATTTTCATTGAAATAAATTTCAGTTGTTTTAAATTCCATTCCATCTAAACGAAAATCTACATCTCCCACGAACCTTCCGTAATCAGAAAATATTCTATAACCTTCCCATTTTGGATCGAGAATTATTCTTTTAGCGGATTCAATTGTTTCTGATGTTATCAGTTTAACATCGGATATATCATCTACAATTAGATATTGAGAATATAATTCATTTTTTTCAAGTAAACTATTATTATAATTGTAATCATAATAATATGGCTGATTTATTTCTTCGTTCATTATTTTGCAATATATCTTTTAAAATTATGGGCAGTATTTATTACACTACCATGAAACTCTAACATTTCCAGACGATTATTCCACGTAATCCAAAACAAACATTCCGGATTAGAATAATCCCAATAACTGCTAAATGATTTATTCAAATAGACTATTCTATCTTTACGTTTAACATAACAAGGATACTTGTATTCAGTATCTTTTTCATCTCGGAATGATAAAAAATCATTGTATCTTTCGACACGTTTCACATTACGACCATATACTCTTTTGGTAATAATATCCAATGCCGTTAACATTTTCGTTGGATTACGGGTCAAATGATTTACTTTACACATCCAGTTTATAATTTTGTTTTCATCTGATTCGGAGTAACTCCAGAGTAAATTGAAACTATTATCGACAATTGCTCTCTTTTCATCCCGTTGTTGTTTTAACGTTTCTAATATTTTCAACCCATTATTAGATTGAAATCTTCGTGGTTTACGTAAATTATAATGGTTAACATCATCATCATCCAATAATGACGTTTTTATAACACAATTGAATTTGACTTGTAAACCCATATCGTCAACAAAGAATAATATATCTAATACATTGAATATACACATTTTCAATTCTTCATTATATTTCGTTTTTAGAGTAAGGATATAATGACAAGGCTTGTTATCATTATTCTCAACTATTTCCAAGTTTAACATTTTTACGTAAACTTTAGGTTCAATTTCGGTTGTATATATTTTCAAACATCTATTCAATATCACTTGTTTTTCAGATGTTTTTTCACATTTCCGAAAGTTGGAATACAACTCTGCTAACCTCAGGTCATGAAATATCCCTGAATTAGCTTTATTGAAATAAATGCTACCTACAAACGGACTGCATTCATTCAACTGATGTTCATCATAAATAGCAGAGGCTATTCGTCTTTTGACCTGATTGTGCATCATTTCATTTACTAAATCCATAATTTTCTAGTTTTTAAACCGCTTGGTAGCGGTGGGTTAATTACTATTTTTAAATATTTATGAATATCCTTTAAATTTTTCGTATATTCCGTCTAAGTCTAATGGCAATATACCACCTATTCGGGTGTACCATTCCATAAATAATACGGCTTCTTTAAAATCGTTTGTTTTCATTGAATTAAAAGTTATGAATTCTGTTTTCTATTATTTTGATTAGTTCTGAATCAAGAAACTCTTTCAAATTACTTCCAAGTTCACCATTTTTCGAAATCCCAACCCATAAGTTTCCATTATGGTACATCTCGTTAATCTCTTCTACGGTTTTTTTAATATCATCAAATCCCCATGATGATACTTCCCCCGGTGGATAGTTAAACGTATAATACAATATATCCTGTGATTTCATGAATATATCATCGAAATCCACCTCTTTTTCGTCAGCAAGCTTTTTTAATCTTGCAATTTCTTTTTCGTAATCAAACATAATTTTTTTATTTTACATTAGATAATGCTTCTTCCAAGGTTTCACCCAGGTAATTATATTCGTCTGGAATACAATCTGAATAATAACCTATTTTAAAGCCTTTATACGGACTTTCTAACTTCCATATATATTCACTATCGTCCAACTCGATTTCTTCGATTTCTGGGCTATCCCATGCGTTAATTTGGGATAATTCTCCGTCTATCGATTCGTATTCTTCTCCAAATCCTGTTTCTTCTTCCCATTCATAGTTAAAATTCGGAAAATCTTCCGATAATTTTTCTATGATTTCGAGATTCAACGGCGACCATGCACTTTTGAATTGAATAAAATTATCATCATAAACTTCACAATCTACGTCGCCCCATTTGGTCCCATAATTGTGATTCTTCCAATCATACCAGCTTCTGAAGCCATATGACCTTTCGTTTATGAAAGATTGTCTGGCTTCTTTAAAGTCAGTTTCGGTTAAGTCTCCGTTATATTCTTCGGGGACTTCTCCTGATTCGTCTTTTAGAATTTTACGGGCAATTTGTATGCTCGACCCTTCTGTTATGTTGAGGGTGGAAGGCATGGGCAGGTAATGCTCACATATTCCAACCTCTTCGATATGTTTCAGTATCTCTTTTTGTTTTTCTGTTGCAACATCAGAATGAATCGAAATGTTACTGTAAACCCAGTTTGGCATAACTACTATGTATTTTAATTTTGGATTTAAAATTTAAAATCTGACTTTTGTTAAAAATTTCCCATTGTGCCACGGCTTCTGCTTTTTCGATTGTATCAATCGTTGTGATGATTTCGTCGTTTTCATCTTCAGCTTCGCACCATGATGATACATCTTCTTCTGTATCGTATTCAAACTTAAGCGTTACTACTATTCTGCTCATTTTAATTTTTTTAAATATTGTTGAAATTTCCATTCGTATCGTAATAATATTCTTGTGATATTATATTATCATATATCATATCAATATCATCGTTTACTGTATAATAATAAAAATCATCGTTATCATCATACAATTCTTCAGCTGAATTATACTCGTGGTTTGTAACTTCTGATATTATCGAATCAATATCAACAGATTCGCGATAATATTCTCCGTCCAAAACATAATATCCTTCTCCGTATAGAATCGGGAATTTTGTGTCTACGCAACGTTTATCAGTTGCTTTGCCGTTTTGAATATTATTTTTTAATATATCATCCACCGGATTTGGTGTATAATATGATTTGAATTTTTCTACAAAATCTATTCTAAATTTTGATAAAAATTCAATTGTCTTTTTCAAAACTTTCAAGTTAAGGTTTTCAAAACGCGTATGTTCATTTTCATAACCCGCTGTAATATTGAAACCTCCGATATCTGTGGCTTCCATTAAAACGGAAATATCTGAATAAGACCCCTCCATTTCCACAAAACCCGAATTTTGCAGATGTTTCGATAAACCTTTTGAAAGGTTATGTGAATAAGTTACGTAATTCAGAATACTTGACCCTTCATCTCTTCGTCTATCTATTTCTACGAATATGGACGTATTTTCTATTAATAATCGAATATAATCTTGATTCTCGACTATATTACTCGCTCCGATACATCCTTTTTCTTCATCAGTTGTAAAAAGAATGTTGAACTTTTCGGGAAACTTTTGATATAATCCGATAGCAGCAAATACACCTGCTCTATCATCGAAACCGGCAATTGTTTGATTACCTGATTTATCGAAACCAGCCAGATTTCCGTCTGGCAAGTATCTAATATCAAATGGTGGCTGATGTGCCACGGTATCCAGATGGGCAACTAATGTTGCCTTCTTTCCGTCGTACAAATTGGATTTCAATAATATTCCTGAAATGTTATTGAATGCATCTTTTAACAAGATGCTTTCTGGAAAATCTAATTTAATCTTATCGATTAATTCGTCTTGTGTAAGTTTACACAATGTTTTTAATTTATTTATCATAATGTTTATTTTTTTATTTTACATATTAATGGAAACAATCATCACAAATATAAGTATCTGTTAATTCTCTATAATGAACGTCCTCACTTCTGTCACCACACTCATTACATTCCTCGTACTTTTCTGGAATTTCGAAAACTTCCTCATCTCCTAATTCAGTGGGTTCTTCACCCCCCGTCCAGTAAAACGCATAATTATTCTCAGGATTATAGTAACCATAAACGTTATTATAATTTTTTTCTAATAATCTGCCTCTGTGTAAATCGCTTCGATTTTTATTATTAATCGCTGCATACAGAAATGCGGATAATCGCGGTTCAGTTTTATTTTTAAACCTGTCCGTATACGGATACATTCCGTCTATAGCGAAAGCATCCGTATCAGTATTATACACATAAAATCTACCTACATGGTTTAGATTTGTGTCTAACACTATATATATTTTGTTTATCGGTCCGATAAATGCCGATATGTCATGGTGTATATCATCATGGTCTTCTAAGTAGTCATCTAAATTATCGTAATGGGTCGCATGACAGCTATTCTTGTTCAAATCGTATTTGTCAAATATCATTTGGTTATCTGCATATTCGATATCAGAATATATCCGACTTGACGTACACGGATGTTCGGTTACATCTACTACAATATAACCTCCTTTAACCAAATTCCAAACTTCGATTATTTCATTCTTTTTCGATTCGGAAGTGTCTTCCTTAAATTTCAGGAACTTGCTGGGCTTTTGTCCAGCTTTCATCTTGTTTAAGTCAATTCCTTCTAAATTCGCGAAATATTTCAAAATGTAAGTTTCGGAAACTACATATATTTTTTTACTATTGATTGCTATCATAAAATTTCCAGTTTTTTAAACCCGCTTTGCTGGCGGCGGGTTTTTAATTGTTAATTTATTTTATATAAAAGTTTCAATTTTAAAATTTGATTTAAAATTGGAAATTATGATACGTCTTTCCCAATTTCTTTTTCTTTGAATTTGGTCATTTGTTTTTTCAGGCTTTTCGTATATGTGTAATTTTGAATTAATTTCGTATCTTTTTTTGATAATTCTCCTTAAGTCACATATATCAGAATTGATTTCGGTAATTTTGCTGTCTGCATTTTTGATATAACTTATTACTCTATCTTTGTATTTTAGTCCTATCATATTATATTCAAACGCGAAATTTAGCAATTTGACTAATTTTTTGACACGAATGTGTCTTTCGCGCAATTGAATATTTAATTTGTCTTTGTCTTTAAAATATTTTTTTCTGATATCATATATACTACGGAAAATATCACTTCTGTTACAGGATGTGTTAACACAAGCTGTATAATTATCGTCTACTTTAAAATTAATTTCTAATTCAAAAGGATGATTGCTGCTATAATAATTTCGTTTGACCTTAACATAGTTGAGTGTTACATCACTCATATTTCTACAAAGATACTTTACATATCTAATCGAATCTTTAATGTTACGGTTTACCTCGACATTATTAAATGATAATGTTCGTGGTGGGGGTATTTTAAATACTTCCGATTTCAACTTTTTATATGAAGCAATAAGTTGATTTGTAATATTTCTTAGTCTTGAATAGTAATCTGCATTACAGTAACTCATACTAGATTTGTAATTAGCCAATTCGCTTTGTAGTAACATATTTTTTCTGGTTTTTAAACCGCTTTGCCAGCCGCGGGGTTAAAAATTATTTATATTTTTTAGTTCGTGGGGGTCTTGTACACCCCAGACCACAGAAGCCGTCATTCCCGACCGAACCTTTCGCCAGCCTTTTTCACTCGAGAGACCAGCTCGCTATGCACTGAGGTAGTATAACCTCACGTTCCGCATACTACAAATATATAAGATTAAACTCATACAATGTAAATTTTAACCTCATAAATTTTATATGACTTTCATCATGTTTGTTTTTAAGGTTTATTTTAAAAGGATGCTTTTTGACATCCCCCTTCGTTGAAAATATTTATAACTGTTTCGCGATTAAGAGTTTTAATCGCGAAACTTGAATACCTTGCCGCTGGTTGTAGGTTGTTTGGTAATTTTTGATATGGTTTCGGGTGTTTAACGCCCTCTAACTCAAACACCCTTTTTCTGCGGTCGAGAATCATATCCCTAATGGTGTCCAAATCAGTGTAATAATTTTCATACAGCGTTACAACTTTAATGTTTTTCATAATATTTCCAGTTTTTATTCTGCTTCGCTTGACGCAGGGTTAAAAATTAATACCAAAGTAATCTTTTAACATTTTTGTAAAAGATTATGCGGTTTATGGGTGGATTTGTATAATCCGGTATACCACGTTCGTTTGGAACGTATGGGTATATTTGAATTTTCCGTAATTCAGAAAGAAAAATCTTCCCCGACTGCCAGTTTCCCATACCTATTTTTTGGCTGTTTGTTCTTAGGCGCCAGTAGCACGAAGCCACAGACGTACAGCCTTTCTCTATTGTTTTGTTTTGTTTATAGGATGTCCAATGAGCAGACATCCTTATGACAAATCGACCATTTTTATTTTCTCCATACCAATATATAGACGATATTTTGCCGTCTCTATTGTATGAAATATAATCAGGTTTGCGGTTAGGTTTCTTACAACCTTTCCAAGTACCAATACTATTGTGATAAAAATTATCGAAAGTTATCATTTTTTGTAATATTATTAAAATGTTTCTGTTTGCAGCTGCGCTGTGTACAGAAACATGTTTTTGAGGACTATTTGGTAACCTATATGTTCCCCAGATATTTGGCTTCAACCTCAAATATCATCATATACCCAACTGATTTTTAGATTTTGGGAAAATCAGATAACCCAGTATAGCCTTTAAATTTTCGAATAAGATTATAGAACAAAGGGCTATTTTCAAAATTCTCGGTTCTATTCTCTTTTAAAAAAGAGGTGGAGATTTATTATTATTTTTCATTAGATAAGTATTTAAATTATAGTAGTTATACAAAAACCGTGCCCAAAAAAGCCGCATTATCGGAAACGTATCCCAATCCAACAGAACATACACACCCCCTTCTCATATTATTTAGGGCATATATATATTCAAACATATCTTTGAATCTATATTCATATACCCAAATTACACCCCCACCCAGCCTTGATTTGGGGGGTTTGAGGTTTTTCCAAAAAATAGCAACCTATAAATCAATCACTTACAAGCTTTACCTAAAATTTACTTTAAGTAAAAAGTGATAATTTTGGTGTTATTTTCGCTATACATTATTATATGTATGATGTAAAATTTTGGTTATTTTTTAGATTTTTAATTTATTTTTCGGTTATTTTGAGTTAAGTTTCCGCTAATGCGGCTGGATTGCGAAATCCATTTATCCACTCGGAACACATTTGCATAATTGGCAAATATCGTAGGCATAATGTTACAAATATCGCAACATTACATATATAAACCTAAATATTTCCAATTGTACTTCATTCCGAACATCGTAAATTACGGATTTCGCAATAAAAAGTGGTATTTTGAGGGTATATTTTTTATACACCCCTGGATTTTTGATACCACTTTTATACAATCTATAATTAAACTCGAAATAGTTTATGAATTTCGTAATTTAATTTTCCTGCTTGTGCGTGTTATAAATATGACAAATCATATTTATTTTTGCATTTTTGCGTACTGTAATTCTTTTAATATAGGTTAATTTAGATAACCTTGTTTTTTACTTGCAGTCTGGCTGCAAGTTTTAATTATTTATATTTTTCGCGGCTTACGCATACAATACATTTAAATGAAATGTATATACATACAAAACTAAAGATTAAAATCCAGCTACTCTTGTGGTAAATTGCTAACACAAGCGGGAATACTGGTAAAATGAATGATAAAAATTGTATTAAGAGTTTCATATTTTTTTATTTATAATTCCATTTCCTACCGAAACTAAATTAAGTGAGTGTGGAAAGGAATAGTTAAAATTTTTTGGTCATAAAAAAACCTCTTACCGTATGATAAGAGGTTCAAAAATCGCGGATAATTTTACCGCGGAGGATGATTATTTTAATAATGGCGTCAATTCCCCTTTTATCAAGCCTTGTTCCGTAGCAACGGAAGTGGCTTGCTTATATATCGCCAGAATTTTCTTTGTATCTTTAGAACCTACAAGTTCCCAGTTTAATGGTAACTTGTAGGCTACCTTTTGTATTTCGCGGATTTGTTCCGCAAAAACAGAATCGATTTCGGCGGTAAGAAATTCCGCCGGGAACAGAATTCTCGCAAATGCACGCACGTTATTCAAATCGCGGTAACTGATTACAGAACCAGATGGAAGTGTAATTTGCAAATTCTTTTTTTCAAGCCCAAATATTTGAATGTGGGCATTTATCACTGTACGCACATTGCGCAAAGTGGTAGTGTTGTTTTTAAGCGAAATTACGATTTTTTCGCCGATTTTGATTGTCAAATTTTTCATAGAAATTCCAGTTTTTTACTTGCGGGGCTGGCAGCAAGATTTTATGGTTGTTGTTGTTAATTACAAGTTTAATTCGTGGGGGTCTCGTTCGTCCCAGACCGCAGAAGTCGTCATTCCCGACCGAACCTTTCGCCAGCCTTTTTCACTCGAGAGACAGGCTTGCCATGCGACGAGGTAACACAACCTCTTATTCTGCGTGTCGCATGACTATTTTTTAAATTTTTACAATTTTCAGCACAGGGTTATTCTGAAAAGTATATAATTTCCCCATACTTACTTCACTGTTGCCGTTCGGGTGGCTCCCCCAAGCGGTATTTCAACCGCAACAGAATTTTTATTTATATTCTATATAATACCAAAACCATGCCAAACTTTTTTAAAGTTCTTATTTAGAATTAATCTAAATAAAATTGGTTTCGAAAAATAATAAGAACTTCTACTTATACTATATATATGCAAAAGGCGTGCCAAACTTTTATATTGGCAAGGAAAATTATTTCCTTTTTTTAGCCCTCTTCCCCGCCGTACGGGCGGATTCTTTTTGTGCAGAAAATTGTGAATTTTCCCACAACCGTGAGTTTTTTATATTTAACTCATATGCCGCTTCATTTCGATGTTGCAGTTTCGCAACTCTTTTTTTAGATTGCCGTATTTTTGTAATTTTCATGGAAACTGCGTTTTTGGATTTACGCAAATTTCCGAAATCATCTGCGGTGAAACCCGCAGGAAATTTAATTGCTTTCATAAGTTTCTGGTTTTTTATCCCGCTTTGCCAGCCGCGGGTATTGAAATTTATATTCTATATAATGCTAAAACCGTGCCAAACTTTTCTAAATTTGTTATTTAGAATCAATCTAAATAAAATTGGTTTCGGAAAATATAAGAACTTCTACTATATATATATACAAAAACCGTGCCAAAAAATAAAAATGAAATTTGATAATTAAAACACAAAATTAGTAGCGGGCAATTTAAAAAAAGCGAAAGCCAATTAGAATTTTAATAAAGTACTAAAAATATATTTTTCTAAAACAGCAGCGCTAAAAAGCCGCTAAACGGAAAAAGACCCAAATAACACTCATACAAGCACAAAAGTACTCTAACAGTAGCAGTATAACACCTGTAAACAAAAAGAAGCCTCAAATACCCCCTCAAAAACCCCCTCGAAAACTAAAACATCGAAATGAAAGGTAGGGGGTAGGAAAAAAACTTCCCCGTCGGCTACGCCTCTGGAGTATAGTAGGTTATGTGAGAAGATATATTACCCAAAATTCGCCCGATTTAGATTTAATTATTGTGTGGTTAAAAGCTGTAACCAATTGGTTTCCAAGGGAAAATTAGCTTTATTTCAATTCAATTATTATGTGGTTAAAAGGTTAAGTGAGCTTCAAGTTTATGAAATCAAGAAATAAAGTTTGTGAAATGACTTTAATTTAACTTTAGCCTTGATAGTTATGTGAAGGGATATATTACTTAAGGTTCACTTTTGGATTTAGGAATCACGTCTTACATGACATACTACTTGGAGTTTACTTGTATGGAACCTGCTTATATGTAGTATAGGGGATTGTACTGAGAGTTTCAGACTATAAGTATTATAGGGGTATAGTAGGATATGTGTCAAGAAGTACCATTGAAATATAATATTGTTTATTAACTTGTAGTTTATTATCTGATAATTGAGAATCTATATGGTAGTAGTATTATCGGTTTCCGTTTAGCGGTTTTTTAGGTATGATGCTGAAGATATGTAGCTTAATTTAATAAGAGCTGTATTTAACTGCTTTTGTGTATGTGCTTTAATTCGGTATCTGTTTCCGTTAATAGCGGCCGAATTGTGTCATAAACTGATGATAAATTAAAATTGTGATTAATAATCCTCTAACACTTCGATTTTGATAAAGCGTAGTTTATAGCGTTATTTTAATTAAACCGGTAGAGAGATGAACTTTTGTTTCATCTACTTCGGGATTGTGTTTCAAATAGTCAACGGCATCTTGGATTTTAATTTTATCTGAATTTGTTGGTACTATTTTATTAATTCCATATATTAAGTTTAAATTTTAATCGGGAACGAAAAAATGTATACAGACGTTGATAATATATTGTAATAAATTCATTGTGTTATTCTTTAAACATTTAAAATTAATGGATTTCGGTTTCCTTCAAGCGGTTTTTCAGAGGAGTTCTGTTACTTTTTTAGACGGAAGTTAAATAAAATAAAACCTTCTTTGGAAAGTCAGAAGAAGGCATATTATTAAATTATAATATATTTTCGATCTGCCTTTGGCCGAGCGAACGGTCTGAATAAGCAGAATCACATTTTGCTTTTCTATAATGTTTAAAAGACCAAGCTAAATCTTCACAAATTCTGATATATTTAGGTTTAAAATAAGAAATAAATATTGGGGAATTAGTTGTTATGATTAATTGAGAGTTTTTATGAAATTTTACAATACTGGATACTATTTCAAGCATTTCTTGAGTAATTCCAAGCATTTTTCTACGGTTTATCATTACCTCTATTAATTCTTTAAATGCCGTATATTGCACTTTTTATACAAATTTAAGCTTTTTCATTTAACGATAAAAATAAAAGTGCTTTTAATTACACCTTATGATGGAGAACAGAAACTTAATTTATGATTTTTTCTCTCAATGAGATTATAAAAGTTTGGTTGATTTTTTAGTTGATTAAGTAAATAAACTTTACGGTGGAGAAGTTATATATTCACCGCATAATTTGTATTAATTATCTGTATAATACATATCATATTCCTACTTCCTCTTCTTATATGCCTGAAAACCTTTGTAAAAGTTGCGGAAAGATTCGCTGTCTTTTTTATTGGTTTTCGTCCAAGCTTCCAAGGTTTTGTGTTCCTCCAAACTTTTGCTCCTCAAAATTGTGACATGGTTGAAATAATGCCGATTATAGCGCAACAAGCCAATCGAGAATCCGCGATTTATACCGATGGTTTTAAAACTTATGACGGCTTGGCTGATTTTGGATATAAGAGACATTTTCGCATCAAACACAGCGAAAATCAATTCGCCAAAGGACACAACCATATCAACGGAATTGAGAACTTTTGGGGCTTGTGTAAAGTGCGGCTTTCCAAGTTCCGTGGCGTGCATAAAAGGACTTTTTACCTGCACATAAAAGAGTGTGAATTTCGCTACAATTATAGAGAAAAAAATATTTACTTACTTTTGCTCAAAGAGCTGCGAAATAGACCCCTAAACTAGTCTTGAACCTTTTGATAATATAACTTTCTATTATTTAAAAATAATAAATAATTTTCTTTTGTATTATTTTTAATTTTCACACCTAAAGAATCGGGAGTATGAAAATACTCATCGTGTATTACTAATTCTACAGCTGCCTTTTTCTGACAGCCGTAGAATAATAGAATTACCAATATAAAATAAAATTTTATCATTATTTTATCAATCGTCCATATAACTTCTGAAATTGATTTTCCCAAGAGGCAGACATAAAAGCGCCCAAGCAATAGCGAGAGCCTTTTTCTTCCATATCCAAATATACAAAAACGTCTCTTTACAAATACTTGAAAAGCTTATTAATAACTCTCAAACCTTTCTAATATTTGTTTTCGGTTTGCTTCGTCGTATATTTCCAGAATACATATTTGATAAAACTGCCCCTCATTTTTTATAAATATATAATTTTGAAGGTTGGTTTCTCCATAGAATACCGGTTTATCATTAAAATAAACTTCATAGTTTCCTTTGGTTGTAAATACATACATATTGTTAATATATTCCAACCATGCCGCACCACTAACATCTATTTGCTTTACTTTATCCGGTACATTCCTTCGATATCTGTACACTTTTCCCCAAGTAAATTCTCTAACTCCAGCTCCTTGTGGTAAATTCAACTGGCGATAAGATATTTTAACATCTATATTTTTAATATTATTCGAAATCCCATTAAAAGCATCGATGACAAAATCATACTTAAAGTAATTGCGATAAAAACTCTCGGGATAACCACTTCTATACACCGTGGAAAGAATATGATAAGACTTTTCCTTTTCACCAAATTTATCTTGATATTCTTTAGGAACAGTCTCTTCCAATTTAGAAGTTACAGCATAATAAAGTCCCAACAATAGTAAATCTCCTCGAAGAAAAAACATAAGACATACAAACAAAGCAATTACAATTACACAACCTTTCTTTTTCATAATAAATATTCCTAAGGTATTGGTATTATAGGGAAAGGGGATATACCCATAGGACCAAAAAATACCGGCATAGGCATATTTTTAGGTGGTGGTGGAAGACGGAAATTTCCATGCTTATATTCAACTCCTAAGCTATTGAAATGTTCTCCACTCTTATAAGAAACTTCAAAATTAAATACCCCTTGCGATATTCCTGTGCTTACTGCAATTCCTAAAAAACTACTCTCTAAAGATATTCCTGTTACACCGAGCATCTTTTCAAAAGAAATTGAAAGATCCGGAAATAATCCACCCGAAACAGTCATATTATATGTCGGTATTTTGCTACCATCAGAAAAAATAACTCCGAAATTACCCGAACCATAAGTGCTTCCACTACTCCTTGTAAAAGCAATTTCCCCAAGGAATTGATTCCCAATCCTTCCCAATATATCATTTTTCTTATAAGTGACAGAATAAGAAGTATTTTTGGCTTTACCTTTATCCCCATCACCAGGTCCTCCGTATAATTCATACATTTTTTTCCTTATAGCAGAAACTTCTTTTTCTGGACGGCTAAACTTCCTATGTGCTAAGTCATTTAATGTTGCCACAGTAGCCCCAATTATCGCTCCCTGCCAGAAGTTTCCACCCGTCAGCTCTGCACCTATTCCGCCGGCTAATGCACCAAAAGCAATTGTCCCTCCGGCACTTTTCGCAAAAGTTGGAAAAACTTTATCAAAAGCACTTGCTCCCAAGCTTCCAAAAAAGCCCGCTGCTGCACCGCTAAGAAATTTATCGCCCTGAACCAACGATAAAAGCCCCTGGGATACCGCATGCGTACCCGCCTTTACTAAAGCCAAGCCAAAATCTCCAAGAGATTTTTTTAGAGTATTTCCTAAGGTAGTCAGCGTTCCTGTCGTATTACTAAAAATGCTACCTACCCCGAAAGTTATCGCTCCGCCTACTGCGCCCCAGAACATGGATTTTAAAGCACCGCCGATGTTCCATTTCTGACCCATTATCACTGTGGTTAATGTGTAGGCGGCTAAACCAATTACCGCACCAATAATAATGGATGCCAATAAATCACCAACCAATTTTGCCAAAAAGACAAAGAACAAAAACTCTCCCGTTGGATCACTCGCTAAAAGTGGGTTATTGTAAACATAGCCGTACTTGTTGTAGTTCTGCGTGTTGTACGGATCTTGGATATTCTCGTCGGCATTTAAGAACCTTCTGAGAAGCGGGTCGTACAAACGTCCGTTCATGTGGATAATGCCGACATCCTCGAAATGTTCGTGCGAAGTGTAGCCTCTGCCAAGCAGTTCTATGCTGCCAGAATATTTTCCAAATGCACCAAAGTGAGCTTCCTCTACCAGATTTCCCTCTTCATCGCTGATAGCTAAAACCGAGCCTAAGTAGTCCTTGTGCAGGTATTTGAAAGATCCCCTCTCCTGATTAAAATCTTTCAAATATACAACATTTGCTTCATATGGCTAGGCGAGGGGAATTATAAAATATCCCGCAACATAGCTGCGGGATAAAAAACTAATACTTTATACGAATTGAATTAGATTCTAACTTTCCCTGAAATAATTTATGAATATCCGTTTATTTACCTAATGCTGTAATATTAGCAATAATGAGCCTATCAAACAATTTTTCTCCAAAATATCTTCGATTCAGTTTATAAACAAACTCATTTAAGTACAATTGAAGGTATTTTCTTTTTATTTTATGATAATTTCCAAGAAGATTTCTTTTGGCATTGCTTATTGCAATATGGACCCATTTTAAAGTTTCTTTCGTCGTTTCTTTTGAGCTTTTTTCCATCACGTGAAGTTCTACAAAATCTGCAATATCTACATACGATGTACTTTTATCCGTAAACACAATACTTTGATTATCCATTGATTCTTGAATAATTTTGTTGATTTCTTCTGAATCATGCCCTTGCAAAACCTTGGCTTTAAAGAAACGAACGTGCTTTTCCTTTTTGCCTGTTTCAACATCTTGCAAAAGGGTACTTTCTGCCATCATTGCAACATTTTGTTTTCCTACAGCTCCTTTTCCACGAATCCCTTTTTGCTGTTCTATTTCGCCAGATTCTACGGTGTAATAGGCTTCATCAAATTCAATCATGCCTTCCAATGTGTACATAGAGTCACGGTTTCCCATAGCGGTTCTTAATTTGTGAACCATAGACCAAACGGGTTCATATCTTTTTAATCCCAGTTGTTTTTGAATCTCTTTTGCCGAAAACCCTTTCTTTGTAGCACTCATTAAAAACATGGCTTTGTACCAAACTAAAAAGGACAATTTTGAAAACTCCATAATCGTTCCTTTTCGTAGAGAAGTTCGGTATTTACAGTTTTTACATTCATAACTCCACTTATCTTTCTTCCAGTAATGATCTTTACTCTTACATTTATTACAAATAACCCCTTGTAAATCTCTCTGTTCTTTAAAATGAGTTCGGCAATCTTCTTCTGTACCAAAATGAGCGGTAAAACTAAATATATTCATCGTTATTTATTTGAATAACACAAAGATAGTAAATTTTAGGCAATTTTACGGATATTCATAAATAATTTTAATTTCCTGTTTTTGAACAAAATATTATACTTTTTTCTTTTTTCCGAATCCATTATAGAACTATCGAAATCTGCTTTTAATTGAAGACTGTAAGTTTTCCCCTTTTCTATGATTGGGTAGGAAGATGCCGTACAATCCTGGATAGAATCCAATATTTTCAATCTAAATTCCACAGAATTATTTGCAGGAATTTCCACAAAAAAAGGTTCAGACATTTTTTGAATGTATTCAACTTCTTCTTTCGCCAATTTCCCATTTTTATCTGGAATGAAAAAACAAGGATCTGTTACAATTGCATTTTCTAATTTTTTATGATTGTCTGTAAACTCTGCAACAAATGAATTTTTATTATTTTGATAGGTTCAAGACTAGTTTAGATAAAAATATTATCTTTAACTATTTGAACTACAATGAAGAACAAGTATATAAAACTGACGCACATTTCAGAGCGTAAAACAAGGGAAATAATTCGGTTATTTTCGATGGATATTGAGGCTAAAAAAGCGGCGGAATTGGTTCATGTAAATCGCAATACGGTGAACCGTATTTATGGTAAAATTCGGGAGCGAATTTCAGTGCTTTGTGAGGCGGAAAGTCCTTTTGAAAATGGAGAAGTGGAGCTGGATGAATCTTACTTTGGGGCGCGAAGAGTTCGGGGAGTTCGCGGACGTGGCGCGCGGGGAAAAACCCCAGTTTTTGGGATGCTGAAAAGAGGTGAGAAAGTTTATACCCAAATCGTGAAAAACTGTTCTGTAAGGGAGATTCTGCCGATTATTCAGGGGAAAATAACGCCCGATACGGTGGTTTTTTCGGATGGTTTTAAGACCTATGATGGGCTGGTGAATTTCGGTTATAAAAAGCATTTTCGGGTGAAACATTCCCAGAATGAATTCGCCAAAGGAACCAACCATATCAACGGAATTGAGAACTTTTGGGGCTTGTGTAAAGTGCGTTTGATGCGGTTTAGAGGAATCCACAAACACAAGTTTTATTACCACCTAAAAGAATGCGAATTTAGGTACAATAACAGGGATAAAAATTTGTATCTTTATCTCTGTAAATTGATACGAAATAATCCGCTTAAATTATCTTGAACCTATTTTAATATTAAAACGTTGATAGAAAATGGCCTTTTCGTATCAACGTTATAGTCAGCAGTTATACAAAACCTCATTTTTATATCAACGTTACTCCATTTCCCGTACTTTTTCTTCTATAAAAGCGATTTCGTTTTCAGCTAAGTTGTATTTTTTGTAGAGTTGTTGGTCTATTTCAGCAATGGTTCTATTAGTCCAATCTATATCTGAATTTGCGGTGAAGTCTTGTAAGGGGACTAAACCGTATATTCTGTTTGGTGAATCTTGCGTTGTCTTTAAAATTCCGACCAAAGCGCGGAAGAATTTGGTTTTGATATAATTCAGCAAAGCAGCGGCTTCTGATTCTATTTCAAAATTTCCCATTTGCAAAAACGTTTCCGTACAGCCCTGAACGATGTTGGCGGAAATTATCGTCTTTGCCGATTTGTAAAAATTGGTATTCGGGGAGAGTTTTTCCCAAACCGTTTTTCAAAGTTTGTTTGTAAAACTTGCAGTAAATTTTTGTGGGATATTTCTAAATTATCGTCTAATAATTCTACGGCGTAAATTGAAGCAAGTGCAAATAAAGCATCGCGTTGCCAATCTTTTAACTGAGCGGTATTATCAGAGATTGTTGCTAATTTTCGTTTGAGAATTTCCACCAGAAAAATTCCTTCTCCGGAAGAGGGTTCAAAAAATGTAGCATGTAAATCTTCTGTTTTTTCTTTGATGCCCTCTTGGTTCAGCATCTTTTCAACAATCCACAGCGGCGTGAAAACCTCAGCATATTTACGTACGCGTTCTTTAGATTTTATCAGAACTTCTTTCATTTAATACTTAGCTTTTAGATAAATCACACTAATTTTTTAAAATCGCGTATACTAATCTTAGATTTAGTCATAGTAATAATTGCTTTATTATTTGTATAAGATAGTTTATTATTATTGAAATCAAACTTTACATATCTGTAACCTTTAATATTTAACGAATAAATATAACTTCTTCTTTCAATACTGTGTTCTATCCTTAAGTCTGCGATGTTATCTTCAGTTATGATAGTGTCACCATTAATCTTATACTATATCCAACAGAATCCTATTAAAATACCGATGGGAATACTTAACAAACATAAAATATATACTATCATTTCATCATCATATTATCTATATATTCATGTAATTGATCTAAAAAATCCCATCTAAAACTTTCAAAACTTGGAATATCACTTAAATCAGGAAGATTATCTTCTAACACTATTTCGGTTAGTTTATCCATAATCAGCGATTTATAAGATGCTGTTAGAGTTCTTATTTTATCTATTATAATTTCTCCTTTAGTAGCAATTATGTCTCTATATAAGATATTAGTAATTATAGAATATTCCAAGTTATCAAAATGTAAATTTAACATACTTTCAATGGCATCTATTACACCATAATTAACAAAACTATAAATAAGTAAATTCTCTATCGTTTCATCATCATCATGATATGATATACCAATATTAGTCACAGTAGCTTTATATAAACCAATCTTATCGTACAATTGCTCAATCTTACCTAACTTATCCATGTAGTTTAATAACCTTTTTTAATTGTTGCTTATGTTCTTTATTAATTCTGAGTTCATTTGATATTACTCTTTTGCATAGTTCATTTGTCAGATATAACTCAAAACTATCAAGAGGTTCTATACCAGTCAAGTCACCTTTATCATAATCTTCATTTAAGAACACGATTTCTGTTAATTTGTCCGAAATATTTTTAGTGTAAGAATTTATTAATTTTTTCCAATTCTGTACTTATAAATTTGGAATCTTTTGGTTTTAATTTTACATACCAATTACTTTCGAGTATAGCATTTTCTAAATCGTTAAAATGATAATTTAGATATGTTCTACTATATTCATTAGATAGCCTTTGTATTAATAAATCATACCACCGTTCAGCTCTTCCATAATCTCATCCATATTCATCTGAAAATGAAAGAACTGCTCTAATATAATCTAATCCTATAAGGTCGTACACTTTTTTAATTAAATCTAATTGTCTATTATTCATTTGGCAATTGTTTATATATTTCTTCCATAATATATCCATTCAAATATGTGAAACTTTCTTCAGATTTATCACTATATTTGATTCCCAAATGTTTCATCATGGCGAATACCGTATGTAAAACTTCATGTGATAACGTATTCATTAAATAGTTCGGATTAGTATGTTTATTTATAATAATGCAAAATACACTATAATTCGGTACTTTAAAAGCAGAACCCAATCTTTCAGCGTCATTGAATAAATCTTCATCTTCGACATATGACACAATCGAATTCCTCAATTCAGATTCTTCAGTAAATTGCTTGATATAATCCTTAAATTCATATATCGATTCATTAACAGATACTATCAAAATTAAGTCATAAATTGGCACATTTATATAAAACGAACGAGGACTTTTATTGTTTTTCATATAATAGTTTATAAGTTAGATATATCGCGAAACCAGCACTTCTTCTACATTTGTAAATTAAAATATCATTATTCGTCTTTATTTCCATTTTTCAATAAATCTATCCCACAATGCCTCAATAGTCAACAATAAACCACCTATAATCATTATTATAAATGGTACAATATAATAAATTAGAATTACTAATGCTATTAAAATTAATAAAATATTTAAAATCATATCCCTTTTTCTTTTTTAAAATGTTAAATTTTTTGCTTCTTACTTGCTGCTCAGCTATCACCACGATTCTTCCTGTTAATTCTTCTCGTATTTTTATAAATTTGATGTGGTATTTCTATTTCTTTTTCAAAATTTGGATTAATAATATCCAGGATATTTGTTATTCTTTTTCTATTTTCTTCTTTAAATTTTTCAAAAACAAAATATGAACCCTGACAATTGCTAATAAACTCCCATTTAATACCTTTTAATCCATAGTAGATTCTGTCCAGTTCTTCCTGTATTATATTTACCACTTTATACCTAATTCTAACAGAATCTATTAACTTCCTTATTCTTTCCTATAACACTTCTAATTCTTTCATTTTTTATAATTTTTAAAGTTAATATTAATACTGCAAATATACAAATTTTCTAATATAGTAAAGCAGTATAATTTGGAATATTTATTTCTTCAAGAAATGATCCATCATTCATTTCAAAATAGAACCTGATTTCATCATTATACAAATCTAAATCTTTCAAAAATTCTAAGAAAAAATTAAAGTAAATCTTATCCTCAAAAGTTATAATAAAATCTTTATTAAATATAATACGCGTATATCCAGGAATCAGTTCATACTCGACATCATAATTAGTTATTTGTCTAACAGTTTTTTCAGAATGTTTATATATCGAAAAATATTTAGATATTAGTTTTTTAGTATAATATCCAAATGTGTTTTTATATTTAACATCCCCTTCAAATATATCAAATGAATAATGTTTATAATGAATATCATCAAAATAATTAATTTCAATTTTATTTTTAAAATCTGATAACATAGATTTCAATTCATCTAAATGTTTTAGGTTTTCCTTTTGATATTCGCGAATTTTACCAATGTTTAAATTTGTATAGTCAGCTAACTCCCCATTTTTATATTGGTCGCTAACCTGAAAAAGCCTTGAATCATTGACCTTAATATCAAATTTATTTAATAATGATTGCAAATCTAAGTTGTTATAATTTACTATATACCCATAATTGTGTATAAATATCATCTTAGTGGGATATATTTTAATATCGAAATACTCACAACTTAATGTAATGATATTATCATTATCTGAAAATATTGATATATCTTTAGTAAGTTTAAAATGAGAATCATATCGCGAACCCAATTTTAATAGAATATCATTTTTTAAATCTATTCGCCGCGCTTTACCGAAGTAATGCAATATTCTTCCTTGTTTTTCTATTACAGATTTGAGTTGTGTAATAGAGTTTTGTATTCTTTTTATTATTTTCGATTTTATAATTTCCATAATATGAATTCTTTTATACGGTATGTTTTCATTCTTCTGTTTCTAAAACTTTATATATTACTTTTTGTAGTTCAAACTGTAAATTATCAATTAAATCATTTGCATCTGAATTTGAATCAAAATAAAAGCACCCTGGATTCTCGTTTATATTATAATAAAATAATAATATTTTAAGTTTTTTCTAAAGTATAATTTGACTTTCTAACTTTTTTTCAATATACCCAATCTTATTATTAAATCGCTTTTTATTATAATAAGATGTAATCTAATGATAAAACACAAATATACATATCATTGCCATTACAGCCAAAAATATCAGCGCGTTGATAAGATTGTCCATGATGTTACTATTTTTTAAGTCTTTTTAAAATTTGTCACACTTGCATAATTTTCATAATTCAATTGTATTAATTTAATATTTGCGTTAATGGATATAGATTTAACATCTCATATTTGTAAACTCTTTCTATAAATTCGTCTATATCAACATATTGATTACGCTTCAATTCAATATAATGTTTATATTTCAATCCCCTTTTAAAATCAAGTCTTTCTATATATTTTTTAAAATAAATTTCCGAACTTATATTTAAAAAATAAGGTTTATTATGAATAATCCCTATATGTTCGACTACTTCATCATCTACGTTGTCTTTATCATATCGATAAATTAAATCAAAATACTTACAACTATATCCACCTGGTGTATAAACAGTTTTGTTAAATTTTATTTTATCATCACTGATAATGTCATCTTCAAAATTTAATACAATTGAATCATTAAACTCTCTTAAATATTCATCACCTGTATTTAAAGTATAATAACACTCTTCAAGACGACGTTTAATATTCACATAATCTTTGCAAACTAGAGGATCAATCTCTATTATTTTACCATCATTATTTTCAACATGTATTTTATCAATAATATAACATGTACAATTTTCTTTTAAAGTTAGATTGATAAATTCATATAACAAATTTAACTCATAGTTCAAAATATAACCTGGTTCGTTATGGATAGATACCTCTACAACCTTATCATCAGCTATTGTAGATGTAATACATTTTTCATGTAAAAATATTTTAAAATAACCATTTACCTCTATACTAATATAATCGGATTTTATAACATCAATTTTGAGATTATTTTTAGTAATAACATCATCCCACAATTTGATAACCTTTAAATTTTCAACTCCCTTTATTTTTAGCTTAAGCTGATCAATATAAGATACCAGTTTAGTTCTCTCATTTAATACAGCATCTGTTATTTCTTGTTTACTTTTCATAATATTTTAATTTAATTAATATTAAACAACCAATTCACAATCATGTATGATTTTCTTTAACTCTTTTTTCAACATTTGAACTTTATCATTTACTTGAAATATTTTAGGTTCATTATAAATACCGTCTGTAATAAAAGGAACTCCTAAAACCTTACACGTATCAACCTTGAAACCTTGCTCCTCAACAACCCAAATACTACCTTTTTAACAGGACATTATATGATATTCGTTCTCATTCGTTTCAATAGTAGAACCAGCAGTAGTAGAAAACTCTTTGATATTCACTTTTGTTTCTCTGAGATATTTTAAACCTTGTCCTCCATTTAACGGACTTTTATATTCAAATTCCGAAAGTTCAATGCCCTTTTCTCTTGCTGATTTATCATATGGTACGCCAATATACTGTTTGATATTACTTTTTATTACCGTTATTCTAACCGGATAACGATGAGTATGCAATTTAACTTCATAAGGTTTTAGTTTTCCATCCGCTATATAAACTCGGGTTAGTTTACCAAATCATAAATATTCTTTAGAAATTCAAGTTTATTTGATATATTCTTTGATTTTATTTTTATAGCGTAAATTTATGGAAAATATAATTTATATATCCTGAACCAAAAGATTCTCCTTTATAATAAACCTCTTTGATTATTTTACCCCATGTAATTGCACCAACTAAACAGTCAAACTTATTCGATTCTTCTATTTTAACATATAGATTTAGATCAACATCAGATATATCAACATTTTTTAAACTTATTTTTTCCTGTATTGCTTTATTAAATAACTCACTCTTTGAAGAACACCCTTCACTTGTAGTGTAAACTACCTCACCAAATATATTAATAATCTGAGTATAATCATTATTATGGTGTAATTCCAATTGATTTTCGGAAAATATGTGAAGCATTCCATTATAATCAAGTTCAACTACAAGTCTTGTTTCACCTTTTCCATTCTGGAATACAGATACTACTGTACCATCAAATGAATAACCTTTTGGTTTACTAACTTTATCCCCTACTTTAAATTTTTTCATTATATTATTATTTTTATACAATTTTAGTTACGAATTCGCAAAATTTAACAACATCATGTGCAGTTATAATATTATTATAAGTTTTACAAAATTTGATAGATATATCCTGAATACAATCTTTATCATAATGATTGTAACTTAATTGATTGGTATCAAAATCACATTTGATATGAACTTCTTTTATTTCATTATCCTTACTAAAAATATAACCATTAACAGAATCAGTATTATCTTTATTTATATCTATATTTTTCACAAAATGTGAAAATTCTGCTGTATTAACATAAGCTATAAATCTTTTTACATCCCCTAATGTCATTTTTTCTTTAGAAAATTTAATATTAAAATGTTCACGATAGACGATTAATTCATTATAATACCAATAATATCTGATTTGAAGCTTCTGTATTACAAAACTATCAGAATCATCATACGGGCGTATATCAAATAGCTTATAAAAATTATACTTAGATATTAAAACATCATTTTTCATATTTAATTACTTTTTAATTTCTTCAAATAACGAAAATAAATGATTATTATTTATTTTTTTTTCAAAATTCGATAGTACATATTCAAATATAGCATCATTGGTATTGAGACTAAAAATATCGAAACTCAAAATTTTACTTAAATCGGGAATATTATTATCCGACGAAATTATTTTATCATATTCATCCATAATTAAATCCCGATATGCTTTAAAAATACTTTTTATTTTTTTCGACAATAGTTCTCCATTAATAGGCATTATATCGGTATAATACTTATTATTAATTATAGACTTTTCCAAAGCTTCAAATTTAGTTTGCAATAGTGATTCCGCTTCTAATTTGGCACCTACATTCACCGTAAAATGGTATTTTTCTTTAAATTGTCTGGAACCATCATTATATAAATGACCTTCATCAATCATAAACGATTTATGTAAACCTATTTTATCAAATAAGTTTTTAATCATTCTCATTTTTCTCTCTAAGTAACACATATCATATTTTTCAGACATAACCTTGATTTTTATTATATTAATAATTATTTATATCTCCAAACTCAGTTGTTGTTCTCAATATTAAGCTTACCAAGTATTTATCTCTTTCCATTGAATATAAAAGCACCTCCAACGCAACAAGCCTCATATCAATTTTTAACTATTTCGTGATTTTATCTTATCTTTCATTTAAACTTTAGTATAGTATATTGATTTCACTTTAATTCGCAATTAAATTTTAGTCTTATTTTTTAATTAACAAATTGCTTATTTAAAATTTTTACAAATATACGGAATAATCAAACACAATCCTAAACTTTTTAAGATTTATTATTATTCAAATAAACTTAATTGTTTTCCAACTTTAGGATTGCAGTCTCCAAAAAGAGTAGTAATCTTATAACATTCATTCAGATAGTAATTATAATCAATCATATAATCGGTTTTTTCTTCAAAATTTTGAAATAATTCAGCGTTGTATCCTTTATTTACAGCTTCTATTCTACCGTCTGAATATTTTTTCATCATCATTGATTTTTTAGTAGTATTATAATAACGAATTACTTTTTCATTTATACGTTTTTCATTCATTCCTTGAATCATCACAAACTCTTGATTCCATTTTACCTTTCTACCATGACAGAAATCATATATACCATAAGCGTGTATAGCATATTCAGCTGTCATGTTATCGTGATCATACCCTCCTTTTACATTCAAATGATTCATAACGGTATCTTCTATTGGAATATTGTCTATAAAGTATCTTTTTAATGCAATTTGAACTATTCTTTGTGATTTATTTTTATGAAAGTCTCGGTCAATTTCGTAAGAACCTTTATACTTAATTTTCCCATTAGTATATTGTGCAATATAATTATTTACATTAGATATTACCATTTTACTATATTCCGCATTTTCTAAACGAAGAGATGTTAACTTTTCCCACTTTGCTGCAATATTTTTCATCTCTTCAATTTTATCTTTTCGGATACGAACGGTAACCCCATCGGTATTAGCTTGGATAATTGTACAACCGTCGACCAAAGAGAACCTTTCACAGAGCATTGCTAATAATAACTGACCATTTATACATATTTGCAGTTGTGGTTTTATATCATATAAAAAACTATGCATATCTCCCAGCTTACCGTAAGTACCATTTAAAATAATTTTGAAAGAGTAATTTTCAGTAGTGCCTTTAGGATATTTTTTTCTTTCAAGAAAAATATTACGATATACTATTGTAAAATGTTCCCCGAGATGCTCGGGTTTATATCCGTTTACTATTGCTAAGTTTGGATAATAACTTTCCACATCCCAATCCCATATTTCATAATTTGAATCTGCTTCAAATATCTTATTTTCCCAACTGGCATGTAAACCCCCTTCTGAGAATTCGTAGTCTATACCTTTATAATGTACTGTTTTTTTAAGCTTTATTGTATCTCCTTTGCTATCTTGGATGCCATAAGTATTAAAATTATAAAAATCAAATACAGATTGAAATTCAGGTGTTTTAAAGTTTATATAAGGTAGTAATATATCTTGAATTTCTATTGTATCACGATGGGTCCTCATAGTTTTCAATTCTTTCATGTCTATGTTCATTGATTCTGACATGAATTTCAAAAAAAGAGTTTCCCCTACACTACTATCAGATTTATTTAATAATCTAAGTTCTGGATACTGTTCATCTTGAGATAGCCTAAGATTTATTAAGTCTAAGTTCTTTTTTTCTTTAGCAAACATCCGTGTAGCATTAACATCGTTAATGCAGTATTGAATAACTGTATCAAAGTTTTTAGGAGATAGAATCAAATCAAATTTAAAAGGTAAGTCTTGAACCTTAGGATAATTGATACTAAATTCTATCCACTTCAGCGAAGTTGCTTTATTTTTATTGTTATAATGATTTATCAAATATAAATCAATCTGTGGAACAGTTATTTTCCACTCGGGATATGGTAAGAATTCATTATTATTAGATTTTCGGATTACTTCTTGAGCTTTATCGAATATTTTTTGATTTAAATCCAGTGCTGAAAGATTTCTAAGTATTTCATAGTTATCAACCAGAAATTGCATTATTTGAGCATCAAATCTAACACAGTTAAATCCTATAAGATATTTAATATTCTTAGAATTATAAAACTTATATAAAAGATCCAAATCATTCTTTCTACCACTTATCTCAAATACTCGCTCTTCCATTTTGTTTTTGAAAACACCACAGAAGAAATTGGGATAAGTTTCAAGGTCATATACATAATTTGATATTTTCATAATATTTAAATTCAAAAGATTACATACTTGTTAAATCATCATTTACATCCAATTCATATCGATCAAATTCAGAATCAGATATACATAATATCCCTTTTGGAAAATCAGCTTCCGAAATACCCTCGTTTTTCAATTTCACAAATAAATCTATAACAGACTGGAAGTTTGTCGAACCCACATATGATGTATGGTCATTTCGCCATTTTTCAACAGGAGTATTTCCTTTCCATAAGTGAAACTTAGCATCTGAATTAAATTCAATCCAAGCGTTTGAAAATGAGCCTTTTAAAAATTCGGAAAAATATAAACCCAGAGCTTTCGCAACATTATAACAGCTCATATTTGTTCCACTTGCCACACTCTCCATTGAACCAGATGTATCTCTCACTACTATAAAAGGAGTTTGACCCACATCTCCTGCTTTATTAACGAGAGTTTGAAACTGTTTATTAATAGTAAGTTCTTCTTCTTCACTTAAATTTCTATCAGCATTTTTGAACAATTCGTGAACAAAGCCTGTATATTTAACATCCTTTGTTTCAGGTGAACCTATCCACTCTTTATATTTATCTGATAAGTTTTGATTAAATAAAAATTTACTTTGTACTAATAAACTCAAGGCTCTACCATGAATTTTACTAAAGTCAATTCTGTCAAAACGTCTTTGTGAAATTAACTTTTGCCACTCATGTGCTGTACCGGAAGTTTTAAATATTCGATATTGTTTATAAGTATATCCTTTTTCTTCACCTTTATTCCCAAACAATATCGAACATAACCACTTTCCGATCAAGTTATCAGCTTGGGATTCCACAGTTTTACATGCAGAATTAGATTTAATTTGAGGTATATATTTTTTGACAAGATCTGAAGTATTTTTGTTTTCAAGTCCAGATAAAATCAAATCTCCAAATTTACCCCAATTTAATTTTCTACCATCCCAACCATTATATATCAAATCATAAGACAACATCATGAAAATATCTTTCCAACTGCCAGCTGAAATAAATAAACCTATGTTTTTCCAGAATACTTCTTCATCTTTCAAATGAAGCCATATCATTCGCATAATACCTTCATGCTTCATTTCAGCACCTTTTTGAGGAACTTCTGTTTCAGAACCATCTAAATATCGGGTTTTACGCGTAATCATTCTAAGATATACATTAAAAATGACAGAAGTTAGTTTGTCTTCAGCCCATGTTAATTCACAATCTTTCCGAATTTCGCTAAAACTACGAGGTTGTTTATAAGAAGCTATTAATCCGAACTGGTCTACAAATACGTTACCCGTAGTGGAATATTTTTTACTACCATTATTAGATACTGTTTCAGCTCCTTTTTTTAGAGTAGCTGATACAAAAGATGAATTTCAAAAAGATTTGTGTTTTATATCGATTAATGAAGTAACTTTTTTGTCAAATATGATATTTAGATTTAAAAAGATTAATATTAAATTAAAAAATAGAGTAGGACTTGACCCAAATCACCAAGCTGAATCACTTAGTACCTTTGATTAGACCATCTGTTATTATTTTTTAACACTGCAAATATACATACTAAATCTATAACTTCCAAATATTTTTTATAAAAATTTTAGTATTAAAATGTAAACTATTGATAATAAATTTAATTTTTTTTACCTCTTGCTCTTTTATCACCAGGCATCGCACTTGTAGAACCTCGGTTTGTTGACGCTTTTTGTAGTTTTGTACCATTCTTTGTATGCGCTACATCAAGATTATCCCCATTTCCATATATTCCTCGTTTGCGATTTTCTTTTACGAGTTCAGCTCTTTTTTTTATCTCTTCTGGTTTTTTGTTTATTTCTCGCTGTTTCTTTAATTTTTTAGCATAACTTTCCGGATTTTCTTTGTAGTATTCTGCACTACTTTTTCCATATTTTTTATTAGGCATATTTATTGATATTTTTCTGAATTAAAAACAAATGTAAGATTAAATATACAATCCTACAAATATATTAACCATAATATTAAGTACCCCAGACGGGACTTGAACCCGTACGCCCAAATGGGCACCGGATTTTAAGTCCTGCGTGTCTGCCAATTCCACCACTGAGGCATGATTATATTAACCTTCGCAGGCTTTACAATTCATCATTTCCAATACCTTTTCTTTAGCAACGGATGTACCACGTTGGTAATATAAACCTTTTACACCAGATTCCCAAGCTTCGATGTATAACTTATTGATTTGTTTGGGTGTCATAGAGGCTGGTATTTTGAGATTTAAGCTCTGTCCCTGATCTATAAATTTTTGT
This sequence comes from Lachnospiraceae bacterium, assembly GCA_031263035.1. GTDB lineage: Bacteria > Bacillota > Clostridia > Lachnospirales > Lachnospiraceae > JAISGP01. The sequence goes on from JAISGP010000151.1 coordinate 28,454, forward strand.
CTAGCTGCTGCTTGTTGGATAACAGCCAATGGTGAAATTTCAGTAAAGGTTTTGAATACTGCTTTTTCATCGTCACTTAAAAAATCTAAATGTTGTACAGAACCTTCATTTAAAATTATAGATTCCCAAATATCTTCTGTATTTTTATTTTTAGATTCTAATAATTTTTCTAAATCTTGGTTTCTTCTTGTGAAACTACCTTTTGCAAGGCCTACTACAAAATAATTAGAAGCAAACGGCTCAATACCTGGGCTAACCTGTCCTAATATTGATGCGCTTGATGTTGTAGGGGCAATTGCTAATAATGTGGTATTCCTACGTTTTATATCACTTGTTTCACCCTCTTCAAAAATAGGAGCATATCCATATTTTTCACCAAGTTCTACTGATGCTAAATATGATTTCTCTTTCAAGTCTTTGAATATACTTGTATTCAAAAGTTGTGCTTCAAAGCTCTCGAAAGGAATCATTTTCTGTTGTAATAAACTATGCCAACCTAATATACCTAAACCTAATGCTCGATGTCTCAATGCAAACTTATGAGCCCTCTCCATGTATGGCATATCTTTTGTTTTTTTAATGAAATCATCCATGACTGCATCTAAAAAGTAAACCGCAAGTTTTATAGCATCTGTGTCTTTCCACTCATCATATGTGGCAAGATTCATTGACATTAAGCAGCAAACAAAAGATTCTTCTTCATTTGTAGGTAAATGTATCTCATTGCAATTACCTGTCAAAATACCATTAAACATTCCCATATGTCGTTTAGGTTCGGTAAAACAATATGTAGGAATTGGTGATACATATGAAATTTGATTTAAATTTGTTACTATTATTTTTTCAGGTGCCGAAAAACCATCTGTTAAATCAATATCGTCCAGAGAAGTTACTCCTAACTCTCTTAATGTATCGACACTTTGATATGGAATCAAAATTATAAAATTATTGTTTTCATCCTTTTTCGTAAAAGATTTACAACCAAGTGTTTGCAAAAATAATTGGAAATATTCAACAAATTTACCGCTATATTCTGTAAACCATAATTGTAATTCTTCAGTTTCTTTTGATTCTGTACATTTGATTCTGTCAAAAAACCCATTAAGCCATTCTAATCTATGTTTAATACTGTATGGTACATTAGGAATATTGTCTTCTACTATATAATCATATATCGTTGTATTATAACCATCATTATAAGCCGTTTCGAAATATAAATCACCATCTGTAATAATAGGTAAATTGAAATCTATCAATTCATCGCCTTTTTTCAGTTCAGTTGCTCTTTTTTCAATAATATTACCAGATAGGGGATATTTTATGTAGAACTTATGATTAGTTGTACATTTAATTGCATTCCCGGAATTTAGCTGAACTTCGATAAACTGTGTATCTTCACCAGTTCTTCTAACTGTTACTTCAGACCACTCTTCGCCGTTCCAAACTTCTACTTTCGAACCTTCTAATAGTTTAATAGGATAATATCCTAATTCTTTAGTCAAAATTTTAGTTTCACCTGTAACACAAAGATTAGAAGAATTAATCTGAGAATTAGTATCTTTATAAATCTGAGGTTTATTTTTATTCACAGTATCTATAAAGTTTATATAAGGCATGCCTTTTTCACGTCGTGATTTTAAGACTTTTGCCCACAATTCTCGTTTTTCAACATCCCCTTCAATCATAGACTTCATGAAATAATCTGTAACGTTTACAGCAAAATTTAAAGATTGAAGGTCACTCTCTTTATCTTTAATTGTCAGAAACTCTTCCACATCTGGATGGTCAATATCTATATATGCTGCAAATGCCCCTCTACGAACTCCCCCTTGTGAAACAACATTCATTGTATTGTCGAATAATTTTATAAACGATACGGAACCAGAAGATGTACCACCTCCTTTTATTGGCGCTCCTTTAGGTCTCAATTTACCAAAGTAACCAGATGTACCACCTCCTTTCTGGGTCATAATTGCAACTTCACTCAAGCCATCATATATGCCACTAAGTGTATCGGGGATATAAGAATTGAAACAACTGATTGGTAACCCTCTATTCTCACCAAAATTAGCCCATATAGGGGATGATAAACTACACCAACCTTTTACGAAAAGTTCTTTAAATTTATCTTTTAGTTTAGGGTCTTTATAGTATTTAGATGCATAGTTACATATAACATCTAATTTAGCATCTACTGTTTCACCGGGTAACAAATACCCTCTTTCCAACATATTTTTACTTTCGGCGTTTAACCACCAGTATTCTGCATTTTTCATAATATTATTATATTAAAACAAATCATCTCCTTTTATAGATGTATCTTTCAAAGTATAGTCAACGGGTCTAACCGCAAAAAAATCATCTTGACTATCGGCATATACTTCTTCATGATAAAATTTCAATTCGTTTGGAAACTCAATATTATATAGTTTAGTAAAACCCAATGAAGTTAATGAATCATCTATACGGTATTTCATATATTGGATTAAATTTTCTTTAGACATCTGAGGAAGTTCGCCTTTTTCAAATACCCAATCTAGTAATCTACTCTCATGTGTAACCGATTTTTTACAAGCATTATGAACTAAATGTTCTAACGAACCGTCTTCGAATATTTCAGGAAACTCAGCTCTAATTACTTTTATAATTTCAACCCCTATATTGAAATGAAGACTTTCATCAATACTAGTCCATTTTACAATATTCCGAATATCTTTCATAATACCATCGTATCTATAAAAATACATCAACGTGGCAAATTGTGAAAATAACGAAACATTTTCAATAAGGATGGAAAATAATATAAGTTTCAATATATATTGTTTATTATCTGAATTATTAGATGAAAGTTTCAAGTATTTATCTAAATATCCAAACCTACCTCTAATAGCTTCATTTTTCAATGCCTCTGAATAAAACTCTTGAAAATTAAGCATAGTCAAAAGTTTATCATATGAATCACTATGTCGTACTTCAGATTCACTTGCCGTTGCTCCAATATTTGATATTTCAGGTTTAGGAAAATGATTCCCCAATTGACCCCAAAAATCTTTAACTTTGACTTCTATTATTGCAATTAAAACTAAAGTTCTTTTTATTATCTCTCGATCTTTTTCAGATAATGTGAAATAATCTAATTTATCAGCAGTTAATGTAATTTCACTATCGGTCCAATAAGTATGTCTAAGTTTATTTTTCAACTCATCAAACTGAGGGTATTCGAAAGGTTTATAATTTTCTCGTTTATCAAATATACTCATTGTTGTTATAATAATCTTCGTCGTTATTATTATTACTAAAATCATTCCAATTAGAATCGTTTATCACTTTCTGATTTTCAATCCAATAAGACATGTATTTATCTCTATCTCCTTTAACCTTTATTTTCTTACCGGCAAATGTTTCCGTTTCATAAGAATCCCATTTACCTTTCCATTCTGAACCAAATTCATCGGAATTGCGAAGAGCATCCATCATTAACAGATACTCTTCTTTCGCAATATCTTCTTCTTCTTTTGACCACTTCATCATTATATAAACATATTAGAATGGCAAATCATCTTCTTCATCTACAATCTCCACATTTTTCTTTTCATCTACTTCAGTAGAGGGAGAATCTTCCGGAATAATAGATTTGATAGTTGTAGCAGCAAGGGTTTCAACTGATTTTTCAAATTTAGGTTTAATTTTAGTATCAAACACATTATTCCAAAATGATTTTAAGTCACTTTTATCGTAAGTTTTAAAACCATTATCATCGATTACAGGTTTCCCTTTAGAATTTAATATAACCTCGGCTTTTGGTATTTCATCAACATTATATGCCCAATTCAATCTATCACCGTTTGCTTTAACTGCTGCTTTACCATTATAATACGTTGTACCATCTTTTTCTGTTTTTGATTTATACAATTCTATGGTAATTTCAGAATCAATGCCAAAGTCAGATGCCAATGAATTCAATATAGAATAAGTCAAATTGTTATGACCCATACTAATATATGAAATACCTTCTGAATCTTTCACACCGAAATTAAAGGATTTAATTTTTTTAGATTGATATTCAGATTCTCGCATTTCAGCAGATGTAATCACACCTCTAATACCATTATATTTTTCTTCAATCTTTTCTCCATTTTCCAATTTAGTAACCTTTACAAAAAAAGGACTAATATTGACATCTGCTTTAGATTTAAGAGAATAATACTTTATTTGACCTCGTTCTGAATTAAATGCTCCCATATTTTTATTTTTTAGTATTAATTATTAATTTTTTATATATATCATCTAAGTTCCCAATAAATGTTACAATCGGATTAGGATATGCAATTGAACCATCTTCGTATTCTACCATATTCTGCGGGAATAATTGCTTTAACTGAATAGTATTATTACCAACATCAACATAAAGTAGTTTTTGACTAATATCTATAATAGCATCTCTCATTACCCAATTAACCAATAACTCTGTTTCAGGAAAATCCATACCAAGATATTCTTTTTTAGCATTATAGTTTTCCTTATCAATATCAGATAATCCCGAAGTATCTTCTTCTATTTCTTTTACTTTAGTTTTGAAAATCATTCTTCTTTATTATTTGCTAACATTATTTTAAGATGTACAAGATAACCCATTAAATCGGTAATAGTATCTTCAGTATCTTCATTTAATCCAACCGACTTAATTCTGCTTAACTTATCATCAATTCTCCCTAATAATCCTTGCAGAGGTTCAGGTTGAAATATATTCACACCATCGTGCAAACTATTCCCATAAACTGTATTCTTTAATATTAGAAATTTTTTGAGTTCTTCCAATTCAACAGCTATCTGATTATTTACTTCTTTTAGTGTCATAATTTTAATAGTTCAGATGCTTTTAAAAAAGCAATATTAAGTAGTTGTAGTTGTCTTGTCATCATCATTTCGGTAATAGGGTTCATAATATCAGATATGTCTATATTTTTATATAAATTTATTCGCATATCTACTCCTTTTTCTCGAAGAATATATTGTTCAACAATAAAACAAGCTTCAGTCACTGTATAAGTAGATGGAGAAGGTCTAGATAATAACTCTTTAATGTTCATCATTTTTCGAGTATTTTACGTTCAACTTCCAAATCACGATTTAATGCTCTTTCTTCCGTGAACTTTTCGGGATAACGTTGTTTTAATTTATCTATATTTTTCTGTAAGTCTGTATCAAAATTAAAATCTAATGTTAAATTAGTAAGAGCTAATACAATACCCAAGATTGCCTGTTTTTCCTTTTTGACATCAAATGGTTTATTATAGGCAACATATTTTTTAACATAATCTGTTAATAAAGATACAGATGTCTCAAGAACTGGCAAATTATCTATAATGTCATCCTTATCGAACTCGAGTATATCTAAGTCAAATATCGACTTATACATGATATTACCTATTATCTCTTCAAAATTAAAATTCCTAAATGTACAATAATTAGCTAAATACCAAATTACATCGGCAATCTCTTCATTTAGATTAACTATATCATTTTTTAAAGATGCTCTATATATCTCTTCGAGTTCCGATGTAATTCCCATAACCATATGAGCTAAGTTTAATTTTAAACTTCCTAAATCACCTACTGTACGTTTCGCCTCTTTTTGATACTCTGATATTGTCATTGTTTTATTTTTATAGTTAGACTTGTGGCCGAGCTTGGGTTCGAACCAAGGACTTTCTAATTATGAGTTAGATACTCTAACCAACTGAGTTACACGGCCTGTTAATTATCTAATAACTGCAAATATACATCAAATTTCGGAACTATCCAAAACTTTTTCAATTAAAATCTGAATTTTTCCGCTTTTTAAATTTGCGATTTTTGAGAAAGCGCCTTGTGATAAATCAATTTTATATCCAGTTACAGCCGAACCTCTATCCGTTACTCTAACAATAACAGATTTATTATTCCGAATATTTGTTATTCTAAGTTTTGTACCAAATTTGAAGATAATAGATGCCGCACATGTTAATTTATTCATGTCAAACCTTTCACCCGATGCCGTTTTTCTACCGTGAAACACTTTACCATAATAAGTAGCGGTTCCTTTAAGGTGCTGTGATTTGAATATACCGAATATAAATAAAAATAACACTAATAATAAATTCTTAAAAATCATAATAACTAATTAAATATTATAAGTTAACATATCAATAGTATCTTTAATTACATATTTGTAATTACTTATGCTAAACTGATTTGGTTCTAATTTTTGAATCATCTCTGAAAATTTCATACCTTTTAACTCAGAATCCATTTTAAAATCTACTTTGATATTATCTTTATATTCTGATTCTGGAATATCTATTATTTGTTTAGCAAGATCAATGCCATTATTATAAATATGAACTTTTTTTAAAATTCCTCGTATTCCTTTAAATGTATGTCCCGACCACTCTTGTAATATTAACCCCATAAGATAATAAAACTGAACATTCACAGGAGTACCTAATATAATATCAGTAGAACGCTGAATCCAAACTATTTCGAAACCATCATTGGAACCTACAAGTTGAATATCATAATGACACGGTACCAAAGCCATATCATTCAAATCATTCAATTGCCAAGAATTGATTATGAGGTCCGTTCTCAATGGATTTTCTTTGAATTTATCAAATATATCGTATTGCTTAGCATATTGTGCGGAATATATTCGACCCATCATAAAAATACGACTATCGCCCTTATCTTTTAAATACAATTTATAAGCATCATCTATTTTCTCTTTAATTCTAAATTCTATTTCAGATTTACTCCAACCTTCCTTAGTCATCTGAAATCTCATGAAATCTTTATCCCAGAATCTTATATTATAATCCCAAAAATCACGAATATCAGTACTACCTTTCAAAAATAATAATAATTCGCTAACTGCTCCTTTAAACCATGATTTTCTTATAGTGATAATCGGAAACCCTTCTTCTACATTATGTTCTAATACTACCATTGGAATCTCACGTCTAATTACTCCTTTTCTATTTGGGTCTTCATACTCATATCCTGTATTAAGTATAGATTTCACGATATTTGCGTACTTAGTATCTATTTTCATATTTTTAAAAAAGTCAATATTATTGTATTTCTTTAGACTTAGTTATAATGTGGTCCAACCTTTATCTTTAAAAATCAAGATTAGTTGACTTTTACCATTTTCGTGTACCAAAGCATTAGCATTAAACCAACTTGATAATCCTTTATTATATCCTACTCTTAGTTTAGTCAACGTCCCAACAGTAGTTAAATTATCCAGTTTAAGAGGCGTATGTGTATGAGCTGTGATAAGCTTAGTATTTAATCTTTTGAACTGTGTTGCAGAACCTCTAATACCTGCATTACCAATATGACCATGTATCGCCATTTCTATACCTCTTACTTTATAACTATCATCTTCAGTTAAACATTTCACTCTATTACCGAATTTCTGTTGTACATTATAAGGTAATATACCGTTGGGCAATTCAAGGTCTGCTTTTAATTTAGCATATTTCAAATACGCATATTTATTTTTTTCTTTTCTCCAATCTGAATCTATTATAAAGCGATCACAAAATAAATCATGGTTACTTTTTACTATAATAGGATTATACTGAATTACAGTATCTAAAAAATCCAATGATAACTTTATTTCCTTTTCCAAATCCCAACTACCATCCATTTCTCTTTCTAATGCAATAAATGGGTCTTTTTTTTCATGATGTGAAATAGAAGAACCATTCATTATATCATGTAAGAATATATTTTTAGGTCGGAAACGTTCTAACATTCTATAAGTTTCACCTAAAGAGTATTCACAAGTTTCACCTAAATGTAAATCACCAAGAACCATTGCTGGTATAGAATTAACCCTCGATACTTTGTTATCATTAACATAATAATCTAAATCATAAAAACTACCATTTTTATTAGCAGAAACATGCCGAATATAAAATATATTATCATCCTGTATCTCAACAATTATAAATCCGAAAGTATGATGGAATTCTCCTTTTTTACCACTCTTTGAATCCGTGTAATTTTCAACGGTAACCGAACCAGTACTTAATAAAAACTTAGGAATATTATCACCAACCGCAGGGATAGTCACCAAATGTTGTCGAGGATGACCTATTATACAACTTTCATCTTTTGTCAATCCTTCTATACCAGATAAAGGCATACTTGCAGTAGGTTGTGTTTTCAAATCAGCTGCTACTGTCAAATTGTTATGTAACTTATATCGGTTTGCTATTAGATAATCGTGCAACTTGGAGTCCCACCAGTCATTTGGTAATTCTTTAAATGTACTGGTTGGATTTTTATATCTGATGGGGATTACTTCTATTTCAGCATTTAGATATTTAGAATATGATAGTATATTTTTCCAAAAAGGTTTGTTAATCTTAGTAGCATTTTGAGCTGAAGTTATAATGTAATATTTAGATTTAGATATTTTTTTATCTAAAGCTTTTTTAAATACTTCAGAATCTTCTATCATTTTATTTTTATTATCCGTTAGATTTAAACCTTTAATCCAACGTCGTATCTTTCTAGCAATAGATGGGTTATAATTAAAATTATATTTTAAAGCTAATTCTTCAGCCGCTTTCTCAGAACTATTTGTCTTTTTATAAAGTTCCAATACTTCATCTAAATGGTCGTCCTTAGTTATCTTCATTTTGATTAGTATCTTTCAAATTGTTACCAGAATACTCATAATCTAATATTTTACCAACTAAATCCGATCTATGATTATTCTTAAGTTTAAAGTATTCAATTCCCTCTATCCTCTTCGATAATTCAATAGCATAATGTAAACCAGTATGAGAGTCTTTTATATCACTTTGATTTACATCTCCATTTATGATAATACGCCCGTTTTTACCCAAGCGGGTTAATATAGCTAACATTTCATGTTTAGTTAAATTTTGAGCTTCTTCTACAACGAGTATATCTTGAATTGTTTTACCACGGATATACGCTAAAGGGGTACCATCTATTTCTTTAGATTGGATATGTTTATCCACTTTATCTTTGTCATAACAAGCATATAAGTTTTCTTTGAATGCTTCTAAGTATGGGTTCAGCTTATCCGTAATATCACCAGGTAAATAACCCATATCACGACCTGTTACAACATTAGCCCTAGTTACATATATCTTTTTTACTTCTTTTTTAAATAGTAAATCTAATGCTGTTTGTGCTGCTACTAAACTTTTACCACTACCCGCAAAACCTGTAATAACAACAATTTGATTATTAAATATAGATTCTTTTACTTTTTTCTGGTCATCATCCAGTGTAATCTTATATTTAATTTCATTTTTTAATACTCTACCTGCCATTAATTTATAATTTTATTCCCAAAACGCCGTATTGATACACCATCATTCAGATATTTATCAGATTCTAATGCACCTTGGCACATTATTTCTTTAGCTTCTTGGAAACTAAGGTCCATATCATTTGTTGAAAAAGATAAAATTTCACGTTTTATATTATATTTATTAATATTATCTTTTATGAATTTATTACTTGACATATAAGTTTTCCAATCTGATTCTTTGATAATATATTCGTATTTCTTTTTACGTTTATCTGTATGCAAAGATAATTCTTTTTTTCCAAAATTACGCTTTCTTTTTGAAAAAATATTTTTTTTGCCAATATAATAATATTCAACTTTATTGGTTTTTTTATCATACAGTGTTAAATGATACACAAAACCCCAAACTTTAGGTTCAACGTCTTGCATATCATCAATAGATAAGACAGGCTTATTTAGATAGGTCCATTCATTCATTATTTTTTTTTATTTTTCAATTTGCTCTTTAATTTCATCGAGATATAAATCTGTTAATTGCATTCTATCGTTATAGTTCAAAAGATGTATATTATCAATATTAAATTCGACTAAAGAATCTGTTATATGACCATGCTTATATTTTCTATGTTTAGTATAAAAATCAAAATTATCGTAAATTTTCTTAATATCTTCCTCAAATTCAGAAAAAGTTTTATCAGACCATTCTTTTAAAAAATCATCCATTTTAATTGTTATAATTTATAATAAGCTTTAATTTTATTTTCCAATTCTTCTGTCAGTTCAGGATTATCCCGAAGTGTTTCCTTTACGCCATTAGAACCTTGCCCCAACTTAACATCACCATAGCTATACCAAGAACCTGCTTTTTCTATTACACCATATTTAACTCCGTAATATACTATTTCACTATAAATATCAATCCCTTTTCCGAAAGTTATATCAAATTCACAGCTTCTAAATGGAGGAAATGTTTTATTTTTTACTGTTTTGGCAGTAACCTTAGAATTAACAATATCCCCATCATCATCCAGTTCTGTACCTTTTTTCTTACGAAGATCAATTCTTATGGAAGCATAAAATTTCATTGCATTTCCTCCGCTGGTAACTTCTGGTGATCCATACATTACTCCAATTTTTTCACGTAACTGATTAGTCCAATATACTACTGTTTTAGTATTATTCGCTTTAGATGTAAGCTTCCTACAAGCCTGTGACATCAACCTGGCATGTAACCCTAATACGGAATCCCCAATTTCACCATCTATTTCTTTTTTAGGTGTTAATGCAGCAATAGAATCTATAACTATCATGGATATTTCACCCGATTCGATTAACTCTTCCGCTATATCTAAACCTTCTTCTCCAGATGATGGCTGAACTATTAAAATCTCATCCATTTTTAATCCTAAGGCTTCAGCATAATTTCTGTCAAACGCATGTTCAGCATCAATAATTGCTACTCTTTTATTAGGGTATTTTTTTTGTGCCTGAATCATTCCGTGAATGGAAATTGTAGTTTTTCCCGAACTCTCAGGGGCATATACCTCAACGAATCGCCCGAGTGGGTAACCACCTCCTGTGATTATATCTAATCCCAAACTACCTGTCGGAATTCTTTCGATTTCAATACGCTCATCTCCACTTAAAACACTTCCTTTTCCATGTTTTTTTGTGATATTTTCTAAAGCTTTGGTTAAGTTATCTCCCATTTTATTTTATTTAATATGCTATTTTTATCATTATTCCAATCTTCTTCTTCAATATGCAAAAGTTGTATTCCTTGTTCACAACATAGACTTGTTTTGACCTCTCTATGATTAGGTTCTCTGAATTTTTCAGAATGCCAATATGTCCCATTATATTCAAGTGCTACTTTAAGTGACGGTATGTAAATATCTAATTCATAGGGTTTTATAATTTTACGATTTGATTGTTGTGCATCTTTTCGATATTTTAGTATAAATTCAAATATTTCTTGTTCAGCTTTTGACACCTTATTTACACATTTTCGACAACCTTGTCCTTGTAGGTGTTTATACGGTTTTTGTTCAAACAAACCATGTTTTGGGCAAATTATCTGAACTTTTGTATCAGCATTTACATATTCAACCTTAGAATAATCATAATAATCTCCGTGCAAATTTTTAAATTTTTCTAAAATATCATATAAATTATCTTTAAATTTATTTCTTAATATATTATATCCACATTTTCTACAACCATTTCCATTTAAATGCTCCTTAGGATTTTGTTAAAAAATACCATGTTCGGGACAAATAATCTTAATTTTAGTGCGACTATTTTTATATTTAACCTCAGAATAATCATATTTATTTTTATGGATTGATACTGCTTTATTTATGAATTCTTCAGTAGTTTTTTCTATACCTCCTTTACATTTAGGACAACCATTTTTTTGAGATATATGATTATTAGGTCTTTGGAAAAATAAACCGTGAATAGGGCAAATAATCTGAACTTTAGTACGATTATCAATATAATTTACTTTTGAATAATCATATTTATAACCATGTACTTTTAAACACCTATATATAAATTCATTTTTCGTTAATCTTTCGGACATTATTCTTGTACTTGTATATCCCCGTGTATTAATTTTTCTATCCCTATTTTAAGCTTAAGTTGAGCATCAGATTTCCACTCAAAATTAGAATACATCCACATTACATATTTCTTGTCTTTTTTATAAACATCTTCTAAATCCATACCGTTATATTTACCGAATCTGATTTTAATACTATCCTCTAATAGAGTTTTAGTAACAACTTTATTTGAATTATTTTGAAGTTTAGGTTGTGGATTATTGTATTGAGCTATAACCTGCTCTCTACTCGGAGTTTTCCAGTTTCCTATCGGAACACCTGTCATAATATGATTATTATTCCACATTGCAAAACCACCAGTATAATCGTGTTTTTCAAAGGTTATATCTTCTATTTTACCAAATCTTTCATAATTAGTAGTTAAATCAACTACTACTGCTTTTTTCTTATATATTGATTTATCTGGTAAAATTATAGGTCTAACAATTCTACCTACAATCTGATAATATAAACCAAAAGAATTGGTATTACGAGCTAATATAATAGCATCTAATTCAGGATGGTCAAAACCAGTAGTCAATATGCCAACATTTACCAAAACTGATATTTTACCACTTTTAAAATCAGATATAAGTTGTTTCCTATCTTTAGCTGACGTATATGAGCTTATTATGTTAAAATCGGGATGTCTATTTACCAGAATTTCAGCATTTATCAAATCTGGTACAAAAATTATAATACTTTTTTTGCCTTCTGATTTTAGCACTTCATACTCTTCCAATATCCTTTCATTAGTATTATTATATTCATATGATTCAATAATACTTTCATTCGTAAACTCAGAACCTGTCGAATTTAATTTTAAAAATTTCGAATCAACATCTCCAAAATGTCGGTACTCAATATCAGCCCAGTATTCATCTTTTACGTCTGATATTTGGGTTACATGAAATATATCAGCACCATACCAAAAAGACCTCCTCGACCTATTTATCATTTTTAATACAGAACCATCCATTCTGGTATTCGTCAACTGTATAGGCGTTGCCGTTAGTCCCATAATCTTATATGGGTTTATTTCTTCCAAAGCCTTATTAAAAATACCCTTGCTTGAAATTTTAGATTTCTTAAGAGTATTAGTCATCCCATAATGACATTCATCAACAACTACCGTCTTAAAACCTTTAAAGTGATGTATATTTTTAGCTACGGTTTGAGGCGTAGCATATGTCAAATCCGAAATGTTTTTAATATTAGCAGAGGCTGAATATATAGAAGGGTCTAACCCAAAACTCCTTGCTTTTTCTAAATTTTGATTTAACAATTCGATATTAGGTTGTATCACTAATGTTTTAGAATTGGATAAATCTGAAATTATAGCAGTATCTATACTTTTACCAGAACCAACTGGTTTAACGATTATACCCTTATTGGCAGACTTATTTTCTAAAAAAGCTTCTATATCTTTTTTAGTTTTTTCCTGATATTCTCTAAGTTTAAATTTCATAGTACAAATATACTAAATTTAAACTTACCATAAAAATAAAATGTTGATTTTTAATATAAATATAAACTTTAACAAAACTTTAACATTTTCGCGAAAACTGTTAAAAAATCACTTGAAACTACGATTATCATTGGCTTAATGTTACTTTAAATATTTTTTAATACACTTGACTTTTAAAAATTTTTTTCGTAACTTTGCCTCAGCCACTTTCGGCGATGCCATTGTCAAAAACAAAATAGCAATTTCGCCTCAAGGTCAGCTTGTCTGAGCTTGATTGCCCGCCTGGCAAGGGAAGGCTACCAAGTAAACCAATCACAAAGCCAGGCAGCACAAGCATACGCTAAGGTCTTCATCAAGAGTTCCGGCGACGTGATAAGGGAGTGCTATGTGTATCGACAAAAGTCTCGTTTCCACTTCGTTCCACGATTCTTTTATCATACATATAATAAGGTATAAAAATTAAAATTTTTATTTATACGTTTTTTGATAAAAAGTGTATTAAACTTTATATTTTGAATATCTTATTTCAGTTCTAATTATTCTGTATGTTTTGAACCTAATACTAACTGCATAATATACTGTTGACATCATTCTGCACAATTCATTCCGATTGTAATTATTCAACATTAAACCCGCTACCGTTATGATAGCGGGTTATTTAATAATAACAATTTAATTTAAAAAAGCTGACCTCTATTTTCGAAATGTGTATATGTATTTAACGTTACTTCAGCAAATAATCTGAATAGTATATTCATAATATCAGCAGGTACAGTATGATTAGAATACACTAAATAAAAACTGAATAAATTTTCTCTAAGATAGTTTTCATTTTCAAGTAACCATTCATCGTTTATCCTTAATGGCAAGTAACCACCATCTTTGAATTCAGTATAAAATTCATGATAATCTAAAACTTCAATATTTTTGTTCTCTTCCATTGTTTTTCTTTATTTGTACAAAAATACAAACTATCCTAAAATTGTTAAAAAGGATTAATTTTAAAATTAAATCTAAAATTAATATCATGAATATTAGAACATTACAAAAAAGCGTTAATTTTATAATTAATACATTTGCATATTAAAAAAATATGTTTTACCTTTGTGGTCATATAGAAATTGTTATCTACGTTTGTATAGTTAATATAACATAAGACGTCTATGTAGGCGCAGTTTTAATTCTACAAAAATATTGTAAATATGTAGCCGATGGATGAGTACGCTATTATTTATGAGCTTTAATAACTTTTATATAAATTTGTCTGTTAAATACAGACCCCGATATTAGAATTAAGTTATTTATATAATGATTTAATTCAAAATATTATATAATCGAATAGTTCCTGAGGCGAGATGCAAATGTTCTAACAGTAGATTATATAATCGGCTATAATTGGCGGGTTAACCATTTGGGTTATAGCTTAAACTGCAACAAAGGGAATGGCAGAAGGATGGCTTAGTTGAGTAATCCTTGGTGAAATCCGAAAACTCAAAGTCTGTGGATATATTTAAATATATCACGATAGGCTCGTGACGGCGACATACTATTCAGAGTATCGCATAGAACGACATAAGTTTTACGCTATCTTCGGATTGTGTCAATTTTGAGGACACACTGCCTTTTTTGGTGGAGCTTTGCTTTATACCTACTCAAAATTTATGGTATAAATGCTTAGGGAAACCTATGTCGTTCTATCTCCACCAATTCAGTTTTGTATTACAGTTAGTATTAGAGATTAGTATTAGATATATTATTTAAAGTTATAATAATAATTAATAAATAAATTTAAAATTAAATAATATTAAGATTAAATAATATTAATCAAAAGAGGGGTGGTATGCCCAATCCTGAAGAAATCTACCCTATGGAGGCAAAATCGATAAAGAAATCATTTGAAGGGGCCATTTTTAGAAAAATAAATTATTTTATGATGAAAAGATTTGGATATTTCAAATCTTTTTTTTAGTTTTGTATAGTTATATAATAAAAATATTAATGAATATGATTTTAAAAGGAAATGAAGCTAAAGAAAGATTATTAGAAGGTATTAATCAAACAGCGGATATTGTAAGATTGACCATAGGTGCAAAGGGTAGAAATGTAATGCTTCTTGACCAAATGAGAATGATAAACCATGTAACAAAAGATGGTGTTTCTGTTGCAAATAAAATCCATTTTGAGGATAACATTTTAGAAGCGGGTTCACAGCTGCTGAAGAATGCTGCCGATAAGACAGTTCAAGAAGTAGGGGACGGAACAAGTACAACATCTATCCTAACACAGACAATGTGTAACAAATTCAAAAATGAAATAGATCTTGGTAAAGATGTACATAGTCTAATTAATGATTTAAAAGATGATTTAAGCGCTGTAAATGATTTTATAGTATCTAAGTCCAATAAGATAGAGAAGTTGTCTCAAATCGAAGATATAGCCCTTGTTTCATCTAATTCGGATGTTGAAATATCTGGAATGATTCGAGATATTCATCGAGATATTGGTTTTGACGGTATAATTGATGTAAGAGAAAATGATTCAACTGAAACCAGATATGATATAGTTAGAGGTCTTACAATTGAAAATACAGGATATTCTACACATTTATTTGTAAATGACCAAGACAAAAACAGAGTAGAATTATCTGATGCTAAGGTTATCGTTTTAAATGGTAAGCTTAGTGAGTTAAGTGAAGCTCTTATGAATTTAATTAATCAGAATAGTTCAGAGAATACTGATGCTAAACCACTGGTATTAATGGTTCATAATATCGAAGAATCTATACTTAAACAGATACTGGCATCTCTATCCAGAGGTTTTATTAAAAATGTAGTAGTAGTTGAAACCAATCTTATTTATCAAAATAGGGCTGATAGATTTAAAGACGCTTCAGTTTTTTTGAATGCTGAATATATTGATACTAATAATAAAATTGGTAATCCAGGGTATTGTGAAAAGGTAATTATAGAAAAAGATTCGGTTACTTTTATTAATGGTGCCGGTAATATTTCGGAGCATTTGAAAATGTTAAAAGAATCAAAAGAACTTACATCTGACTTGAAACATAGGATATTTAGTCTTGAAAGTAAAGCGGCTGTTCTTTGGGTAGGGGGTAAATTTCAGAATGAGATTAGGGAACGTTATGATAGGGTGGAAGATGCAGTACTGGCTGTAAAAACGGCCATAAATTCAGGTTTTTGTGCAGGAGGAGCCTCGACATTTTTATTTGCACGAAAAGAATTGAATTTAAAAACAGAAATAATGAAAGAAGCATTGTATTCATGTTATGAACAAATAATGTTGAATGCAAATAAAAAAGCTGATTATTATATTCGTGAAATTGAAGATAAAGGATATGGATATGGGTTTAATGTAGTAACGGGTAAAGTTGAAAACTTACTTGAAAAAGGAATCGTAGATAGTACGAAAGTTTTAGAAGTATCTTTAGAAAATGCAGTAAAAACATCTGGTATATTTTCATTAATAGAAGCAGTAGTAGAATAGAGGATAATAAGTCAGTTAATTTTATAGAAAAATGTAGATTAGTACATGGTATAAAGTATGACTATTCTCAAGTTGGATATGTACATAGTAAACTAAAAGTTCAGATTATTTGTCCTGAATATGGTTCATTTTTCAAACACCTAATTCTCATTTAATGGGGAATAGTTGTCCAAAATGTACAACTCAAATATCAAAGCCTGAAATTGAAGTTCAGGAATTTGTGAAAGGGTTAGGCTTCGAAATTCAGACTAATAATCTTTCAATTATAAAACACTATGAATTAGATATTTAAATACCGTCACTTAAAGTATCACTTTAATATAACAGTTGGTATTGGCGTTATGATAAATCTAATGCTAAAGTTAAGTCAATATATTATCATGGTGAGAAGTCTAAATTATGTAGGAAAAAAGGAATAAGACTTCTGCATTTACGAGAGGATTTGTGGAAAAAGGATAAAGAAAAAATGAAATTAGTAATTAAAAAATTTTTAGAATATGAATACAAAACCTTTGAATAATAAAATACTTTTCAGATTATTACCTGAAGAGCAACAGCCTAAAAAGACAATATTGGTCCCAGATGGAGATGTTTTAAAAAAAGCAGAAGTAATTGAAGTAGGGGAGAAAGTAGTTAATATACAGAAAGGGGATGAAATTGTACTATACGTGAATGATATACGAGGTATAGGTGATGGAATAGGTTTTTGTGCAGATAGTAATCCCATATTTATAAATGAACGACCTCAACCCAATAAAACACATATTTCTCATGTTACGTTAGACGATAATCTTACAAAGTTCAATAACGGTAAAGTTATATCAACAACTGATCATAATTTAAATAAAGAGGATATAGTAGGATATGTAAAAGGAGCAGGTTTGATTTTACCAGATGGTACCGAAATAATTTCAGATAATCAGATTTTTTATAATTTGGTAAAAGTAGATTAAAATAATTTTTATGCTTTTGTTTATGAATATATTTTGATTTACTTTTGCATAGAATGAGTAAAGATAATAAATTTATAATAAAGATTGATAAAGAATATACCTCTGAACACGAGTTATATTATAAAATGATCTCTATACATAATGTTGTAGAAGGTTGGGGTTTAACACCAACTCAGATCAATATTCTTGTATATTTGATAAGACTTGGTATTAGTAAAGATACTAAGGATATTATATGTAAAAATCTTAAAATATCTGAACCTTCATTGAATACAAATTTATCATATTTAAGACAAGGAAAAGTAGGGAATAAAAGAATAAAAAAATTATTGGAAATATCAGAGAATAATAATAATATCACTTTATTGAAACAAGAATTGAAAGATATAAAAGATATTATAGAAGAAGGAAAAAAACAGATAATGATAAAATTTATGGATATTGTTTCCTAAAAAATTATTACCGAGTACCGAAGACGATATTTTGAGAGAAATATCCGAAGAAATGAATATACCTTTCAAGGATGTCAAGAAAACTTTTGATATATGGTTGGATTATTTAGAGGATATTGTTGAAAATACGGACCAGTGTACCATAAATTTTCACGGATTTGGCAAAATGTATGTGTCATATAAAAGGATGGTTAGTAAAAAAGACCCAGAGCTAAAAGAACGTAAAAAGGCTAAAATAGAACGAGATATACCAGAAGGTATGTATAATGATCATAAAAGTCAAGTTCCTGTAAGTTTAGCTTATGGTGTAGGTAGGATAAATTATAGTTTACCTAAAGATAGATATGGATATAGAGATTTTTTTACTAAAGATGAATTGATAAGAAGACAAAATAATATTTTTTTTAAAGAAGACAGAGATTGGAGAGATAGAAAGGATATATTTGAGAAATATTTCAATGATATTCCAGAACAAACCCCATTGCGAAAACCTAAAATTAAAGATGAAACTAATACGAATACTAAAAGCGAAACTGAGGAATAAAAATAAACTGAAAAAAGAAAATTGGTATAAAAATAGGTTAGATACTTGTGCAGCTTGTCCCTTTAATTCCAGAAATACAGAAGAGGGTAAAAATATTAAATATAAGTTTTGGAGAGTTATGAATATTGGTAGAGATTTTTGTACAATTTGTGGATGTGAAATAAAAGCAAAAGCATCTGAGCCTTTGGAAGAATGTAGTGCTGAACCTAAAAAATGGGAAGCTATAATATAAATTTAAAATTATTAATGAAAAAAAATATAGTATATTCAAAAGATGGGTTTTCGATTGAAAATTTAAATCCACAAATAGCTAAAATATATCCGAAAGATGAAAATTTAGACTTCAGAGGATTTGATAGTAATATTTTAATACTTGATTTTGGCAAGAAGAATAGAGGGGATATTACTACATGTTCTTTGTTATTTTCAGGTAATATTAAGATTGATAGAACGGGTGCTAGTTGTGGATGTACTACACCATCTTTTCAAAAAACAGAAAATGGCAATACTATTGTAAATATTGTATTTGATTCATATAAGATTACAAATTCAGTTAGTAAATTTGTTTATTTATATGTTGGAGATAAACAATTTAAAATAAATCTTATAATAAATAAATAATAAAATATGAATAATGAAATATTCATGGAGATTGGAATTCTAAATAGAATAATGAACGAGAGTTCCAAATCCCTTAAGTTTAGGTTAGATAACGATGATAATTTTGATAAAGATACTTCTTTTTTAGATGATGATATTTCAGTTGGTAGATTGTTATATGCTATAACTAAAGACTTATCTAAAAATGATTTATTATTATTTTCAGATGCTGAAATGTTAAAGCATATTCAGAAAGTTCAAATAATTGAAAAAGATTTAGTATAATTATGACAAGTCAAGAATATTTAAATGAATTAACTAAAGACCTTAAAGTCTATATTGATATTCGGAATAACAAGATGATGAGTGTGGATTCTCTATTTAAAGAGAAAGGTGCTAAAAGTGAGAATGACATTGCCGAAATATTAAAAAGTTCACAGTTAGATGATTCTGATATAGATTTGTATTACAGTACTTCTCAATTAGCGGCTGATACTAATACATTATGTAAGAAAATATGTGATTTTTTATATTTCAATAATATTACAAAAGCAGGTGACCTTAATATTGATGAATTGAGTACAATACCCGGTTTCATGTATTTTATGAAAGAATATAAACCATATGCTACTACATTTATATTAACTCCCGAAAATAAAATAAAAGAAGCAAATCTTGAACAATATAACATTGGTAAATCTAAATTTAAACAAGTAATGTCAAATGATAGCATAATGAGTATGATAAATGCAGAAAGAAACTGAAATATTACTTAAGGAATATAAAGAAGAATTCGAAAATTACAAGAATTATTTAGATAGTAATAATTGGATTGATGACATAAGCGAAGATAAAAATGGGAATTTGTATTCAGATAAATTGAATGTAGAATTATCAATTGTATCTACCGTAATTAAATCAATGAAGAAATTCAAAGAAGATGTAGGAGATGATTTAAGATTAAAACCCATTCAGAAATTTATTTCAGATACTGTAAAAATTATTGAGAAACATATTTCGAGAATAGACCTTTATAAAAAAACATTTCCGTTATCTGTTGAATCTGGTGAGAAGGAAGTTAAATTTCAATCGGAATTATTCGGTAAAAAAACATCTACCAAGGTAGAATTAGCTAAATTAAATATTGACGAAAATTCAGATTCTAAAAAGAGTTTGAATTTATTTTTCAGTGATAATAAGGCACCACTGTTAATGAGAGAATATTTATGTGATGCTATCCCTATAATAGAGCAAAAAACAAGTCAATTAGATATTAATTTTAATGCTCCTGTTATAAATCCGGCTTCTTCAAAAGAAATGTTGATTAATATGAATCCCAAAGATATACCGAAATGGGATGATAGTAAACATTACTTTGAACAAGAATTATCTACCATACAATTTTGGGAAGAAGAAATCCGAAAAATAAAGAATGGTGTAAATATAGGAGGTTATTATATACATCCGTGGTTATATTGGCATTTGAATATATTCATGTTAGCTAATGGGTCTGGTAAAGATAGAAAAGCAACTAATCCATCATTCCGAGATAATGAATATTTCTTTATAGAAATGATTAAAAAAGCCGAAGAGCATGGACGACGAGGTCTATTAATGTATGGTTCGAGGAGGATAGCTAAATCAGTCATAATGGGTTCATATTTAATGCTTCCTCAATATACGGTTAGAAATGCTAAATGTACAGTATTAGGCTTTTCTAAAATACCTGACTTAGAAGCAATAGTTAATTATATAAGTGAATCTATTACAGCTATGGTACCTGCTTTGAGGATTAATGCTAATGAATTAGATTTGAATGGTACAATCAAATTTGGATTAAAAAAAACAGCACAAGAACGATATGATTATTCTATAACTACTATCACAAATTTAGATTCAAGTTCTAAACAAGGTATACAAAAAACAGCAGGAGGTTCACCAGATGCGTTTGGTTTTGATGAAATCGGAAAAGGTAAATGTATAAAACCATGGCTTACTGCCTTGCCTTCTTTTGCGGATAGTACTAAAGGCGGTAAATGGAAATGTGTACCATTGCTTGCAGGTACAGCTGGTGAGGCAGGATTATCAAGAGATGCCGAATTAATGTTAAAAAATCCAGAATCATATAGTCTTTTACCAATGGATTGGGATTTGCTTGAGAGTAAAGTAGACCCTGAAAATATAACATGGAAACGAGAATCTTTTGGTTTTTTTGTACCAGCACAGATGAGTGCTTTAGCTCCGGCTAAACATGAAATTCCATTTTCTAAATTTTTAGGAAAAGACGATAATTCTGAATTAGACCTTATAAAAATTAATACCACAGATTGGAAATCGGCAAAAGAACATTTTGAGGAAGAACGGAAAAATGCAGCAAATGATATTGAATTATTAGTATCTAAAAAGATTTTCTCACCAATGAGTGTTGAAGATTGTTATATGACAGCTGAAGTTAGTAAATTTCCGGGAAATTTAGCAAAGATTCGTAAACGTGTTGTTGAAGAAAATGGTTTACAAGGTCAGAAAGTATGGTTAATTCGGAATGGCGATAAAATTTACACGCAGCAGACTGATGACCCTATTATAAGTGAATATCCATATAGAGGAGGTAATACTAATGCACCTATTGTAATATTAGATGACCCTTATCATCAATCAACAGATAAACCTCCACTTGGGTTATATTGTATAGGATTCGATGACGCCAAGCAAGATAAATCAAACGGTGATTCGGTATTATCAGCAACCGTATTTAAAAGGTCATACGAAGGGGGAGAATGGGCTGACCGAATAGTAGCATATTATGATTCCAGACCAAATAGAAAGGTGGATTACTATAAGAATTTATATTTATTAATGAAGTTTTATAATGCTAGGGTTTTACATGAAAATGAAGATAATGGTTTTATAGAATATCTTGAAGATAAGCATATAGAAGATGTTTATACACATATATCAGATGGTATTGGATTAGCTACGGAAGAGAACTTGAATAGAAATAGAAATAGAAGATTTGGATGGTCACCTACACCTGGTAATATTTATAGGTTAGAAGAACAAATTGTAAGATATGTTAAAGAAGAAAATGTTACAATAGGAGATGAAGAGGGATTAGATGGTATAGATAAAATTAACCACCCAATGCTATTAGAAGAGTTCTATAAATACAAAAAAGGACAGAATGCTGATAGAATTCGTAGTTTTGGATTAGCACTTAAATTAGCAAGATACTATGATAAAACATACTCTTATATGAAAAAAAGACAAAAGGATACTAATGAAGAGGACTACGCTTATTTCGAAAAGCAAAAAAAGAAAGAAGTCAATGGCTTTACTTTTACTAATAAATTAGTAAAGTTTTGATTTTAACTTTTTATTTTATATATTTGTAGTCGGAATTTGCTTTAAGCAAAAAGACCAGTCCCATCCTATATATCATTTGAAAGATACTATAATGAGGACTTTAAAATGAGCAAGCGCTTAATATACCCTTAAATGGGTATAGTTTTTATTTAATTTCTACTATTGTAGATGAAGTCCCCACCATATAAAAATGGTCGCGTGACTATAAACTGGGACATGTTTTCCTCACCTTTAATTAGGTGAGGATTTTTTATTATCAAAACTAAATTTCATAGCACCACAATCATAAATTCTAAAATAACCTCTTTCTATCATAATTTTTTTTTCGGTTTTATTTTTATCGAAACCTTCTGATACTAAAATATCCTTGCGATATTTGAATCGTGCTTCTCGTTTTAGTTCCCCATCTTTTTTAACATAAAAATAGTTTGGTTGAGAATTATGAATATGATTGAAACCTAAATTATAATATAGTTCTCCATTTCCCCATCTTCTATCCGCATATGAAATTATACTAATAGGATTATAATTAGAATAAAAGTATTTGAAAAGTTTAGAAGCACCTCCTATTATACTTGTATTTAATTTATTACAAAATCGTAATAGTTCGAATACATTATCTCCTGCTTTTTGACCTAAATTTTTCCTTAAATTCCCGAAAGTCATCAAACTTACAAGTTCATCTTTGTGAAATAAACCTAATTTTACTTTAGACCCAACAGTTCCTTGTAAATGGTTTTCATTTAAAAACTTAGTAACAGATTTAGAATCAATTTCTTTTATAATACAATTACGAGCATAAATTTTATTTTCAATTTTTCCCAGAATATTTCGTAATCTGCTTTTAACAATTTCAGGTTTATTCAACCATTCATCTTCAAATATTTGTATTAGTCTGATACCTTTACTATTACATTCTTCTAATTTATTTAGGTGATAGTTTTTATCTTTGAATAAATCTGAATGCCAGTATAACCCATTAAATTCAATTGCAATTTTTAGTTCAGGTATATAAATATCTAATTCTTTACCGTTAAGAATTTCAGTATTATTCTCTTCGATATTGATATTTAATTCTTTTACAAATTTTGCGATTTCTTTTTCCATTTTAGAAGTTCCCATATTATTACATTTTTTACATCCAATATGTCCTTTAACATGATTATTATAGTTTTGTTTAAAAATACCGTGTTCTGGACAAATAATTTTAATCTTACTATTAGAACCTTTATATTCAGATAAACTATAATTATATTTATTTTTAATTAAATCTGGAATATTATTTAAAGCTTCATTTTCATCTTTTTTAAGTTTAACACTAATCGTTGAATTTGCACATTTATTGCAACCTCTACCACTTAAATGATTAGTGGGTCTTTGAAAAAATGAACCATGAATTGGACAAATAATCTGAACTTTAGATTTAGGATTAATATAATTAACTTTTGAATAATTGTATTTACAACCATGTTTATTTACAGCTCTTTCTATAAATATCGTAGTATCCATTTTGATACTATTTTTACATTTTGGACAACCGGAACCCGTCATATGATTCCCAGCCACCTGTGAAAATAATCCATGTTTGGGACATATTATTTGGACTTTACTATTTTTATTTTTATAATCGACTAATTCATAGTCATACTTATTATGATGATATTTATTTGATTTTTCAATAAATTCAGATATTGTAAGCCGTCTGCTCATTTTCGATTATTTTTATTAATTGTAGTCTAATAAATGTTGTTATAGGCATTTCATACTTTCGAGCCAATTCTGAAAGTCTATCGTAATTCTCTTTAGACAAGACTGTTCTAATTTCTATTTTATTCTTTTCCATATCTCCGTAATTTATACGGCAAATATACAACTTTTATACATAAAAATACAAAATGTTAATTTAAAAATTAACACTTTTTTATTTTCATATTAATCTAATTATTTTTGTATTAATAAAAAAATAAAATGCTTGGTAATATAGAATCATCGGGATTATTAGGACAAAATTATTCTTATTATAGAGGAATGGGTTATGTTGGAAATCATAATTCTGTTCTTCCACCTCAAGCTATACCTAAAAAAAAGAAAGATAAGAATTGGGAAAAAGCTTGTCTCGATAATCTGGAAAGAGAAGGTATGAGACAATATATACAGAATTTACCTATGGCTGATTATTATAAGATGTTGTCAGGGGAAATGGTATATGTTGATTTGGTAGATGATGATGATAAAGACGCGTTGTATGGTTTTGTTCAGAAATCAAAACAAGAATTAAATCTACCAAGTTATCTAAGGCATTGGGATTTAATGTTCCCAATTGTTTCTAAGATAACAGGAGAATGGGCATTACAAGGTGATAAGTTTAGATTTGATACAATTGATGATGTTTCTGCAAACGATTACATAAGAGAGAAAACATTTAGATTAAGTCAGTTTACTAAAGCTGCATTTAAATCAGAATTGAATAAGTTAATGTTATTGAATGGCATGGATGTGTCAATGGACTTTCAATCCGAAGAAGCCTACCAACAATATCAACAACAACTTCAAAAAATCCAAAATGATTATTTTCCAGATAAAATAGAACCCGATATGAGTAGTAACTGGAAAACAGAAGCTGCACAGTGGGCTGGTAAAACCTGGGATAGAGATTACGAACGATTTCGTATGGCTATTTTGGAATCATTAGAGGCACGTGATAGGATGGTATCTGGAAAAACAGCGAGACATTATCGAATTGGATATGATTATTATTATCCTGAATATTGGCATCCTATCGAAGTGTTTCATTCCAAGGAGAGTTCATTAACAAGAATTGAGAATGGTGAATTTGCAGGTAGAATTAAATACTATACTATCACCGAATTAATGAATACGTATGGTGATATTATAAATGAAAATCAGAGAATAGCTATATATAAATCTTTTTTCGGGATGGATTATGATGAATATTCTTATTCATCTGGAAGTTCGACATCTTATACAAATGTAAGTTTATTAGGAGAAGGCTATTTCGATAGAATGATTGTTCCTTTCAAAGGGTATGGTGACCATAAGTTAGCTCTTGAATTTGAACAGGCTTCTGGTATTCCAATGTCAGAGAGAACCGATTTAGCAACTGGTGAAACGTATGATACGTTCTCTACACCTTTGACTAACAATTTTATAAATTTCGGAGCATCAATCGCTCAAAATTTGAGAACTGATATACAAATCCGAACAGATACTATACAGACCACGGAAGTATATTGGAAAGGTAGCAAGAAAATAGGGTTACTTTCATATAGAACTGTATCTGGATATTTAACAACAGTAGAGGTTGATGAAGATATTTTACCAGAAGTTAGAGAGGAATATAAACTCAAAAATCTAAAAAAAGTATCGTTACGTGAATATCATTTATTAAAACCTGATGAAAAAGAAAATACAATAGTATGGGTTGATGTTCCAATTGTTTATAAAGGAGTTAAAATAAAATGTGCAGGATTATATAATTCGGATGATATTTATTATGTAGAAGAACTCCCTTTTCAAATAAAAGGGGAAAAAGGAAATATTTTCGATATAAAACTTCCGGTTTGTGGAGATATTGGTGAGAGTTTTTGTAAGAAGATTAGACCTGAACAGATAACGTATAATTACGTATTAAATCAAAATCAAGGTTATTTGGAAAAAGAAATAGGGTCGTTCTTTGTAATTGATATTAATTCGTTACCAATGGAAGATTATAGTTTAGGTAACGGAGAAGATGTATTGATAAACCTTCGGAATTTAGCTAAAACGACGGGGCTGCTACCTACCGATATGAGTAGAAATAACTTAAATCAGAATGGAGGTGGGTTGATGTTTAATCCAATGAGTTATCAAAATGCAACATTTACGGACCAGCTGCAACGTAATTTAATGTTAGCCGAGAAATATAAATGGATGGCTTATGAGAAGTTGGGATTAACCCCCCAAGCCATGGGTTCTCCAAGTCAATATTCAACCGCAGAAGGAATACAAGTAGGTCAACAAGCCACATTTGCTCAAACCTATAATATTGAACAGATTTTACTCGAAAATAAAAGAGCAAATATAGAAATCCATATGGCAGTTGCTCAATATTGTCAGTTGAATAATAAAGATGCTAATTACATATATATGGCATCGGATAATGAAATTCAGTTTTTACAGTCTATAAAAGATGACGATAATTTTTCATTACGACAAATAGCGGTGGCACCTATGTATAGTGCTAAGAAAAATAGAGAATTCCAACAGTTGAAACAGATGATGATCTCTAATAATACTATGGGGAATGATGCTTATGCGTTGACTGAACTGGTACTCTCAGATGATTTCTTGGAACTTAAACAGGCGGCTACACGTGCTAGATTATATATGGATAAGGTTAGACAAGAAGAATATGCTAATCAACAAGCAATTGAAAAGCAGAAGATTGATATGGATATGCAAATTCACAATGATGATATGCAGATTAAGCGAGAAAAAAATCAGACAGCTATTAAGGTGGCGGAATTGCAAGCTTTGGGGAGAAGGGCAGACAATTCTAACCAAACAGATGGTACAGATATTATTCAAAAAAATGCACAGTTATATTTGAGGGAAAAGGATATTGATAATAAACGTTCTAATGAATTAGATCAGATACGAAAAGATTTAGCGGTGGCTTCGGCTAATATAAATATGAAAGCTCAACAGATAATGAATGATAATGAGAGAATAAAATTAGAGCGTGAAAAATTGGCAACACAGCGATATATAGCTGATGCTAAAAATAGGGATTCTATAATTAACAAAAACTAAAATTTTTTAAATAGTGATAATTTAATTATCAAAAATTTAAATAATATTAAATTAATATACATATAACGAAGATTTGGGAATAAAGTTAACAACAGGAGAATTCATCAATAGAGCTAATAATATTCACGATAGTAAGTATAATTATGATTTAGTAGATTATAAAAATTATAATACTAAGGTGAAAATAATATGTCCAAAACATGGTGTATTTGAGCAGACACCATTAAATCATTTAAATAAAAAAGGATGTTCGAGATGTGCTAATAATCTTAAAAAAACAACAGAACAATTTATAGAAGAGTGTATTGGTAAATTTGGTAATAGGTATGATTATTCATATGTTAATTATAAACATAATAAAATAAAAGTTCAAATTATTTGTCCTATACATGGAATATTTGAACAGAAACCGAATAATCATTTAAACGGGCAAGGATGTCCCAAGTGTGTAAATACTTTTAAAAAGGATAATGATAGTTTCGTAAATGATTCTAAATTGATCCACGGTGATAAATATGATTATTCAAGAGTTGAATACAAAAATAATAAAACCAAAGTAGAAATTATTTGTCGAGAACACGGTATATTTTATCAAAGACCGAATATTCATTTAAAAGGAAACGGTTGTTCTAAATGTACAAAGAAGTTTAAAAAAGATGATTATATTTTTACAACAGAATCTAAATTAATCCACGGTAATAAATATGATTATTCAGAGGTTGAATATGAAAATATAAAAACTAAGGTGAAAATAATATGTCCGAAACACGGTATATTTTATCAAAGACCGGGCGAGCATTTAAAAGGAAAAGGATGTTCGAGATGTACAACTCAAATATCAAAGCCTGAAATTGAGGTTCAAGAATTCGTAAAATCATTAGGTTTTGAAATTCAGACTAACATTAGAAAACTAATAAAACCATATGAATTGGACATTTACATACCAAGTTTAAAAAAGGCTATTGAATTTAATGGTTGGTATTGGCATTATCATTCTGATAATTTTGAACCAAAAAAACACGGTAAAAAGTCTAAACTTTGTAAGGAAAGAAACATTCGTTTACTTCATTTACGTGGGGATTTGTGGAACAGTAAAAAAGAAAAAATAAAATTAGTAATTAAAAAATTTTTAACAATATAATAAATAAGTAAATAATCTAAAAATGACAAAAGAAAACATCAAAATTAATCCTACCGATTACCATTATAATCAGGATACTAAAGTTGAAATCCCTGGTGGATTTTTATTAGAACTTTTAGCACTATCTGAAACTTTATTGCAAAAAGAAATAAAAGCAGAATCGAAGTTTAAGTATAATTATATAGATAATAGTGATAAAGTTGTCAAGAAATTTAAACAAGAAGATGTAGAATCTGGTAAACTTAAAAAGATTGTGGATTGGGAAAGAACAATTGATGACCCTACAATTGAATATAGTATAACAAGTGATGGGATATTATATGCAAACTTAAAAAAATTTTTAGAATCATTACATTATGATAATATTAAAAATGGAATTGCTATAAGTACGATAAAATCTGAAGATTCCGTTAAATAAGGCTATTAATTTTTTTTTTAATTTAATTTAAAAATTAACACATTTGTTTAATGTTAAATACTAATATAAATTTGCAATGAAAACAGAAGAAAAAACAAATATAATTTCGGAATCTGAATTTTTACAGAGTTTGGGATTATCAGTTAAAAATACAGTGTCATCTGAAAATAAAAAAGATGACACTGTAAAATTAGACGAAGAACAATTTATAGATAACCTTAAAGGTAATATAGATTCTGAAAATAAACCTTCGGAAGATAGTGTACCTAAAGTCACAGAAGAGGAAGTATCTGAATCTAATGAAGAAGAAATATCAAAGCCTTCTGAAGAGGATATAAAGATAGAAGAAGAAAAATCTTTAAAAAGATTTGGAGTTAAAGATACTATCAATAGTTTGATTGAAAACGATATATGGAGTGATATAGCAATCAAATTTGGAGATAAGGAATACGGTAGTATAGAGGAGTTATTAGCGAGTGAAAGACCTACCAGAGAGTTATTTGATTCTTTATCTCAAGTACAGAAAAACTTAAGAGAAGAACGTTTAAAAGAGGAATACGTTTCGATAAAAGATAAAGATGAAACGAAGGTAAAGCTGATAAATGCTATTTTATCCGATGTTGATTATGAAGACTTACTGCAATATAATAGACAAGTTGTAGAACCGGTTAAAAGATTAGATTTTACAAATCAGAATATTGAAGTAACCGAAAACTTTGTAAGACAGTGTTTAAAGGATATTATTAATATACAAGATGATGATTATATAAATTTCAAAATAGAGGAACTTAAGAAAGACTTCAAATTAATTGAAAAAGCAGAAGAGTTCCAAGAAATTGTAATCAAGAATTTTAATGATGAATTAGAAATTAGAACGAAATCGCAAGAAGCTGTAAGAGCTAAAGAAGAAGAAGAAAGGTCTAATAATATAAAAGAATTCAAGAAACTTCTGAAAGGTAAAGAATTTTCGGATAGTTTTATACAAAAAGCTGCACAACTTAGATATGCTAAAGAACAGGACGGTAAGTTTCATTATGAGAAACTTCTCGAAGACAAATTAAAAGATGGGAATTTTGCATCTAAGTTTATTCACTTCTTACTTGATGAAGAGGATTTTTTAAATAAAGAAAAATCCAAAGTAAAAGCTGAAACTGCAAAAAAAATGATGGAATTAGTTCATATAATTCCTAAAGATAAAGGTTCTAAAGTATCGTCTAATGGTAAACCAAGTATTGCTGTTGCTGAAGAAGAGTTTATAAATGAACTAAAAAAGAATATTAAATAATCCACTTTTTTTAAAGTTTAATTAAAAGTGGATGTTACAATTAAACTTTAAAAATTAAAAATAGAAAATGAGTTTCGGAAATTACCAAAATTTCCCCACACAAATTAATGGGGAAGAAATTATCAGCGTAACGCAAGGTAAGAAAGCTATGCACTTATCTACCTTTCAAGGTATGTTGGATAGAAATGAATATTTGTATAATGAAGCAGAAAGCAGATACCATTTAGGTTTAATATCTGCATGGGGAATGCAGAGTAGGGAATCATATCCAATGATTGCTAAACTTTTGGAAAGAGGTTACGAACTTCTTGTTAAAGGTTTCTTTGGAGAATTCACTTATGATAAACCATTCTACAATCCGAAACAAGGTATGCATACAATTGCTTCCACCGTTTCGGAAGCAGGTGATTATCCGGGAATTGATGAATCGGAATTTGATATAATATTATCTGAAAAGTGTTATCCCGGTGATATAATAGGTACCGATTTATACGGAGATGAAGAACAATTACATGTTAGAAATTGTGAAGCATCTGAATTGAATGGAGAAGGTTGGAGAACGACTGTTGTTATAACCAGTCCGCAAGCTGGAAAATATTACAATCCTTCGTTGCTTGAAGCTAATATCAAATACTATAAAATAAACCATGCAGGGGTTGAATATACTACCCAATTTACAGGTGTAGATGCATTTGGTGGTTCACCAACTGGTACGCTTAGAGCTAGATTTAAACTGGGTGGAATCAGAGGTGTAGAAGGTTTTGTAACAGGTTTTGCTGATGCAATTAATTCTGGGTTGGCAGCAGCTCAAAAAGATGATGAATCTGAAAAAGCGATGGAACAAATGCGACAGAAATACGCAAATGGTGATTCTTCAGCAGATACTGTAATTTTTGGAAATAAACAAGAATTTTTAAGAAATGATTTCTCTAATATGAGAGCAACATCATTGATGGAATTCTTGGTAGAGAGAACACTTGCTAAGAGAACAGCTACATCTCACTTATGGCAGAAACAAGGTCAACTTAAATCGGCGAATGGTGCAATAGTATATTTGAATGAAGGAGTATGGCACCAGTTGAGACGAGGTAAAATTATTACTATCCCTAAATTCATGGGTATTACTAAATCTCATATAGCAGAAGCGGTAAATTATGTATTTAGAGGTAATCCAGATTTACCATGGGAAGAAAGAGAAATTACGATTGAAGGAGGTAAACTATTTGTGAATAATATGTTACTATTATTCCAAAATGAAGTACAACAACAATTCAGAATATTGAAAGAGAGCGGAATGCTTCAAGCATTGTTCGGAAATAGTGGAATTTTAGGTGATAAACTTAAAAATTCATTTGTTGATGGTTCATCTTTGAATGAACTTGAGCTTAAATCTCTTTTGAAATTCACAAGTGTTACTTTGATTGGAATAGCAGGTAAGGTTACAATTAATCATAATCCTGCGATGGATTACTTGAGTGGTAATCCGACCGACTTCAGAGGTCAATTCCAAGACGGATATGATTGGCCATCTCACTCTGGTATTATATGGGACGTAAGTGACCAACAATATTCCAATAATGAAAAAAATATTAGAGATGCAGTAACACTTCAAGGGGATACTAAAATTAAAGGTAATTTGTATTTAGTTAGACCTGAAGAAGGAATGATTTATAAAGGTCAAGAAAATGGTCGTTGGAATAGAGGAATGACCAAGAATATTATATCATCCAGTAGAGTTATTGGACAATCGTTCTGGGCATATAGTAGTTCGGCAAAATTGATTTTAAATCCTGATAGAGTGGTAATGATTGAACTTTCAAAAGGTGCAAGAAGAGCAGGTTTGACACCGTATAATTATTAATAAAAATTGATTCTCACCCTCTCTGCTTCCCAATTCCCGCCATAAGGGAGGGTGGCGAATCAAATATAAAAAAAACAAAACAAAATAAAACAAAAAATGGCATTAAAAAAAAGAAACCCTAATGATTTTGATCCTATTGTCATTAATGGTTGTTTGATTGAACCTAATACAATATATGAAATAGTACCCAAAGACCCTAATGTATCAAGTCCAGAAATATATAAAGATTTGATGTCAGTTAAAGAAAGGATGCCTGGAGTTTCAAATACAGTATCCTTATCACAAGAAAATACAGGTTTTTTTGCGGCAAGTATAATTTTCAATAAGGATGAAAGAATCAAAAACGATTGGTCGGAAAGGGAAAAAAAAGCTGATGAATTATATAAAGTATTTGCAGAACCATTACGAATGTTCATAGCAGATATTGAACAAATTAGAGTACCTACAAATGATGAATTTTTTGATAAAAATTATGATAGAGATGGTAAGAATTTGTTTTCCGTAACCATTGGAGAAGGGCAACAATTTAATACGGCTAATCCATTATCCAGATTTCAATTATATATTGCCATAATCGAAGGAGAAGTTGCGATGAAAGGTAAGCGAGAGGATGATGAGAAAGAATTGGGATTAAAAGATGAAAATGATATTTATCATAGTGATGCTCAATATTCTTATGTATCTATTATTAACCGAAAATCTAAAAAAGAACAAACTGCTAGTGAGGAAATGGAGAGTATTTATAGATTTGGTGAATTATTGCGGAAAGATAAAGAATTGTTAGTTGGAATGTTACAATACATTGGAGTTCCTACGATGATTACAGCTACTGATCTTGAATTGAATACATCTTATAAAAAGAATATAGACGGTAACCGAGAAAAGATTAGAGCATTCTTAGATGTATTAGAAAGATTTGATAGATATGGTGAAACTTTCAGAAAGGAAATTAAACTCTTAGAAAGATTAAAAACTAAAAAAGGAAGAGAAGCTATTGTCAAAGACGGTTCTACATATTATATGGGGGATGTTCCATTAGGTTCAAATCCAAAATCGGTTGTTGCAACGCTTATGAAAGATGATTCATTATTGCAGACTTTTTATAATAAAACAGAAGATTAAAGTGAAAGTATCAGAAGCATATGATAAATATTTGATTAAATCTGAGAAAAATTCAATAAATGATGGTCTGAGTACAGATAAGGGGAGATTTGTAGTATTATATAATGAATATCAAAATAGAGTTATCGAATATATCTATGAGAAAAAAAATGAAGATGATATTCGGTATATTCAGACATTACTTGTAGAAAGTTATCCTATAAAATATAGTAATAAGAAAGAAGATTCTTATTTATTCAAGTTACCTGAAAATTACTTTGATTTATCGACTGTATATGGAAATGGTTCTAAAAATTCATGTGTAAATCAGAAAATCGACTTATTCGAAATAAAAGATTTCGATAGGAATTATATATTATCGGATGAATTTACAAGTCCAAGTTTCGAGTATAGGGAAGCTCCTTATATAATTTCAGATAATAATGTGAAAATTTTCACAAATGATTTTACTATTGATAGTATAATATTAAGTTACTATCGTTATCCATTACAAGTTCGACTTTTAGATTCTAATAATCCTGAATCAGATTTTGATGATACTTTTGACTTAGACTTTGACGATAAGGTTATAGATAGGATTATATCAGCATCTGTTGGCGGGTTCGACCTTAACAATAATTCAGAAAGGTGGCAATTAAATAATCTTTCGGCTAAAACAGAATTATAATAATAACAATAAATAAATAAATTTTTAAATTATGGCATTACATTCAAGCGATAACCGCCATCTTGGAGTTTCACCATTTGGTTCAGTAATGACTGATGGGTATTCTTTGGATTTGGGTTTGGATCAAGCTGGTATCTTTTCTAAGTCTGCACGTAAAACTACTCAAAAGGGTCTTAAAGCACTATCTACATTTGAAGGAATTGATAAAGCTTTTGAAAAAATAGCAATTTTATACGGAAGTAAGAAAACTAATAGTAGAACAGGTTCTGATAAGAGTTCAAGAACTGTTGATTTTGCTTTAAATCAAATCAAACATGTAGGTATTTCACATCCTAAACAAAAAGAACAGAAAGTTGATTATTGGAGAGTAGGATGGGATGGCGTACATGATGAAACATCTTTAAAATTTACAAAAGGTCAGACTGTTGAATTGTCGATGACACTTGGTGGAACACCAGTTGGATTTTTTAATTCTTCTCCATTTTATACAGTTAAGGTACCGATTAGTATCCCCAATGAGGATGGTTTTGGACCATGTGGTGAATTAGGAGGTTTGTGTGACCCTGTTGATTGTAGAGAACATACTCTGAAATTGGTAAAAGACCTTAATGATACTGTATTACCAAGTATTGGGTCATTAGGTCCATATTTGGAAGCATGGCCTATATTTAGTGAACCTGATAATTCGGGTAAGAAAATAGTATATAAGCAATGGTGTTTAGATTATTGTGGTTTCGGTGGTACACATGAATTATCTGCCGTTTCAGCACAATATCCGGGAGTTAAAATAGCAAGAGATACTATGAGTGGTAGATTCTCACTATTCGCACCTGAAGATTATACACCAGCACCGTTTAAACAAACACACGCTTCCATTTTGAAAGGATGTGAAGATTGTCCAGCAGGTTATGATACGATTGACGGAGGTTTTGTTTACGCAATTGCTTTGGAAGATGATGGTGAAGATAAAACATCAGTAGTAAGTGGGTTGCCAAATGCAGTAGCAAGTTCGGTAATTAAAACTGGGCAAGATTATGGCGTAGGACACTATATAGTAGTTTTGTCTAAAAAACTAAAAGCTGAAGATGAAAAAACATTTGTTACAGCAAATCCTACCGCTACATTATTGGCAGTTGGAACTAAAGATGCTTTTTGTAAAAATGCTGATATTGTAGAAACAGCATGGGTTGAATGTTCTCAATGTTCTGCTACTGAAGCTACTTATAGAATTCTAATTCCAGATGATTGTAAAGGTTCGCGATTGGAAGAACTAAAAGAAGCATACCCTGATTTAACTATTACTCAAGTATCATCACAGAATTGCGTATCCTTATTTGAAACTAAGGTTATGACTGACTTTAGTTGTGTAGAAGGATGTAGTCCCGCTATTATAGAACAAGTATTTAAATCAGAAGCACCTAAACCTTTTGGAGTTAATAGATACTGGTTTCCAGCACCATCTGCTAAATCTGAGGCAAAAGATGTTAAGTGTGGATTTGAAATTAAAGCGAAACCTGTTATACTAAGTGCATCTGAATGTACAATTGAAGATTTACCATTCATTGCAACTTCCATTAGAATAGTATCTCTTGCAGGTGGTTATCCAATGGATTATTCTTTGAATAACATGATACCAGAAGGTCAATGGTCTATATTGCAATTGGAAAGAGCTCAAGATTTGGATAATTTAGGTGGAAATCTGAGAGGATGGGAACAAAGAGGAACGTTCTATTTCAGAAATGAAAAACCTTGGAAAACGGTTGTCGAGAGAGAACTTACTGGTACTCAAACCAAACTTGATAACTTAACCCAATATTCAGATTTGTTTGTAACTGTGGAAGGTTCAAATAAGGCTGGTATAAATGATAAGGAGTACACTTATATTACATATCATATCTTAGTACCTTATGGTAGAACCTCAGATTTGGAAAAAGTATTCCAAAATCTTGCAGGAGCAGCTGGATTACCTTTTGAGGTAAAATAATAATACGAATATATATTAATTTAAAAATAAGGACGGTAGAAGTGCTGTCCTTATTTAATATTATAATATTTTGATAGATATGGATTTTTTGAAAAATTATAAAAATTATATTATTATTTTCATTTTGCTATTTATTTTATTGATATATGAAATTGGAGTAGGATATGGTAGTAATTCAGAGAAGAATAAAACTATTGATAATCAGGTTAAAGTATTAGTTTTAAAAAATAAAATAACACAAAAACAGGTTGACAGTATAAAATCTTTGCAACCTAAGATTATCGAAGAAAAAGTAAAATTTATCAAGACTGAAAAAATAATAAAAGATTCTATTAAAAAAATAGTAATAGAAAAACCAAAGGATTCGGCGTGTAATTATTTATATATAAAGTCATCTAAAAAAATAAATTTATTGGAAGAACAGATTAGCATAAAAGATAGTATTGAAAAAGCGTCCGATAAATTGATATATATGAAAGATTTAATTATAACTAAACAAGATAGTATAATAGTAAATAAGGATTTGCAGATTAATTTGATTAGTTCTAAAAAAGTTAAAATAAAGAGATTCGGAATAGGTTTGCAGGTAGGATATGGTGTTCAAATTAAAAATAGTAGAATAGAACATAAACCTTATATTGGCATTGGTGCAAGTTATAATATTTTTAATTTTTAATTTAAAAATCAACACATTTGTACTATTAATATACTTTATATAAATTTGCGAAACAATGATAGTTCATCCTATAAATATAGACTTTCAGATATATGATTCACATGATCCTAAAGTATTTATAGTATTAGATACTTCAGTATGGGGTCATATTTCTAAAAAAAATGCAATTATAGAAATAACATTACCCGGTGAAAAGAAGTGTGTGACACATTATTTCAACAAAACTGCTGTAAACGTATTTAATGCTAAAAATCTATACTTACAGTGTCAAGATTGCGGAGATTGTGATGAATGTAATATGTTAGATTTACCTGATGGTATTTATAACATTACGATTAAAGGTTCACCTGATTCTTTTAATAAAACCAGAAAGTATCTGAGAACAACTAAAGCACAATTGGAACTGGATAAA
Organism: Lachnospiraceae bacterium; assembly: GCA_031263035.1. Classification (GTDB taxonomy): domain Bacteria; phylum Bacillota; class Clostridia; order Lachnospirales; family Lachnospiraceae; genus JAISGP01. The sequence continues at coordinate 65,659 of JAISGP010000151.1, forward strand.
AAATACATCAAACTGGGTATTTCGGATTTTGATAATGATAAAGATATAAAAAAACAGATAGATGAATTAAATAGAATACAGTTATTATTGAAATCTGCGGAGGCTAATGTTCGTTATGATAATACAGAAAAAGCGTCTGAATTACTTTCTAAAGTACAAAAGTATTTAGAAAAAAACGGTAAATGTAAAAACTGCATATAGAAATAAGATGAGTACGCAAAGTATAAAATTTTTAAATGTAAAAGATACTTTAGATGAAATAGATGAATTTTATATATGTGAAGCAGATAAGCTGATATATAAAGAAGATTATGATTTGGGTGTAGGTGCAGACATTAATAAATTTGCTTTAATTCAGAATATAGATAGAATATTAATAGAAGAATGTTTAGATATTGATTATCATAAATTTCTTGAAAAAATCAACTTAACGCTTAATATATAAAATATGGGATGTGGGTGTAGAGATAATAAAATATCTAATAATTGTTTTCCCAAAGTAAATTCAACATGTGTTAAATACGATGGTTATTTGCCTGATTATAGTAAATTAGAAGAGGGTTGCACAAGTATAGAGGAAACAACAACAGAACTTTATAAAAAACAGAGTGAAATATTAGAATCACTGGATTTATCTGAATTAGGTAAGAATTGTATAAATTATGCTACTTATAAAGATAAAGATAATAAGCTTACTGTAAAAGGAGCATTTAGAGCATTAGAAGATAAACTTTGTGAAAAATCTAATAGCAATGGTAACTCTTCAACTTTTGATTTAAGTAAATATGACTTTAAATGTTTAACAGATTCTTGTAATAATACAATAGATAGTCAAACAAAATTAATACAAGCTTTGATTGATAAAGTATGTGAACTTGAGGTAAGATTAAATTCAAAAAATATATAATGTGTAAAGATTGTCAACAAGTTAATATACCTCAGGTAGATAATACTAATCCACCGTGTGGTCAATATATGAATGATTTTTGTGTAGTTATAACAAAATCGCATAACGCATTAGGTTTGACCGATGGTGTAAGTTTAATGGAGTATATCGATAAACTTGAAAGTAGGATTCAATTGCAATCACGTAGATTGAACGAATTGGAAAATAAGTTAAAAGTAGCAATGTCAGATGCTAAATCGGCATTAATAAACGGTTCTGAGAATTCAGATGACCTTATAACGTTGACTAATAAGTTAAATAAGAACATTACGGATACTGAGGCTAATAGTCAAAAAATAGAATTTATATCTAAGAAACAAGATATATTAAGTAAAAGTATAGTACCATTAAGAAAAAGAATATAAAAAATGAGCTGTAATTGTGGAAAAAGAAATTGTACATGTGGTAAAATTCACAATCCATGTGGATGTGGTAAACCAGCATGTGAGAAGTGTCCAAAAGCGTGTAATTGTCCTGTACAAGTAACAACAGACTGTGTTGTATTTGAAAATGATATATTACCCATTGTTGGAGCCAAACAGTGTGATACTTTGACTTCTATATTATTTTCATTAGAAGCTTATTTGGGTTATTTGGATGAAAAGATTGGAGATAAAGTTAAATTTACTAATACTGGAGTAGGAAATAGTATTTTCACAGAAGATTCTGATGGTAATATTAATCTGAAAGGTATAGTAGGTGGTACTGGAATTGATGTAACATCTGATGATAAATCTGTAACAGTAGGAGTAAATGAAGGATGGTTAGACGGTAAGATAGATTCTAAAGTAAACGCTATCCCTAAAGTAACATTGACTAATACAGGTTCTGGAACTAAGTTGGTTACTGGAGGTCCAGATTATGGTGTAAAAACTTTAGGTTCAAGTGATGGAACCCTTAATATTAATAATCTTGAAGACGGAGGTGTAAATATAACTCTTAATAAAGACATATTACCAAAAGGAGTTTCAAATAAAGGGACTGGTATCAAATTGGCAAATGATGATGGTTCCATTTCTACTATAAAGTCCAATAGCCTTAATATTTCAAAAGAGGAAGATGGTACGGTATTCATTGAAAGTATAGCTAAAGGATTTGGTTATATCAAAGAATATTATGTTAATTCTGGGTATGTAGTAACAGAAGATAGTCCAAGTGATGGGTCTGTGATACGACCTTTTAGAACATTTGAAGAAGCATATAAAGCAGTTGTTGGAAACGGAGATTTTGTACATCCTGATAATAAGTATGCAGTTATAAAAGTGCAGACATACTCAGAGACATCTATCAATCCTACTATAAATACAGTTACAATAGAATTACAAAATAATGTAACTTTAGTTTATACCGGAAATGATTTATATATGTTTGATTCTGAAAAAGCATACCCTTTGCTATCTAAAAATTCCGATGGTAATATAAACGAATCTTTCTATATGAAATTGAGAGGACAAGGAACTTTCACTAAAACTACAATTGGTGGTATAGTAAATGTAAAGGGGAGCAGATATTATCATACTGAAGATAGTAATAATCCCAACTCTATATCTTTTGTGATAAATGAATCTGATACTGATAGCTTAGTATTTTTAGAACCTACTAGTTATTTATCTGAGTATTATGATGCTGACCAAGTCGATAGTTTAGGTGCAAAATATGGCGATAGATATACCCCAGCGGCTACATATAAGTTAACAAGTAGGTTAGAACCTTTATATCCTGTCATACGAGCATATGGAGAGAGTAATCCTGGTCTTACTTATTCAATTAACATGAACCTTGGTAAAATTAAAATAGTAACAGCTGTAAATAAAGCGATAAGTGTAACTAAATTAAACATAGGGGGTACATATACAATAGAACCTTATGGTACATTAATATCTGTAAAAGATGGAACAAGAGTTGATGGTCATCCTGAAGTGTATGCTCCGAAATCAGGTATGTGTATGGTTGAACTTATAGAATCTACTCTTTGGAATTCTAAGTTTACTGCTGTAAATGGGGGAACCTTTTCGCACTACGGGTACGATTCTTTTTTCAGATTAGTAGGTAAAAGTGGATTTAATAGTTGTAGTTTTGATTATGCATCTAACTATTGGTTCAACTCATTATTTGATATGACTTTGGCAACGGTAAATAGTTTTGCTTACTCTGGAACTTTTGCAGCAAATGGTAAAAAACTGATAGCCGGTGCAAACATAACTGACTTTTGGAGTACCGGAGGTAATTTTAGTACTTTTGATTCTATTACAGACAATCCAGATTTAAATATTAATACAAATGGTACATTTGTTACTATTAACGGTAAAATTTATAATAGTGGTATAAGTGCATATGCTTCTAATAATGATGCTAAAACAGCGGGATTACTTAAAAACGCCATCTATATGAACAGTACAACTAATACTATATCTAAAGTATATTAATGTTAATTAAATAAAATTATAATAATGTTTCAACAATTTTATACAATTCAAATATTTCGCAATAAGACTGAAGCAAAACAAAGGAATCAACCGTATGGTTTACCTTTTTTCAATATGGAACTAGGTCATATAGACTATTTACTTTTTTAAAATTCAGAATAATATGATAAATATAAACAAATTGGTTTGTTATGTAAGGGATATTAAGAATGATATTGATAACATAAAAGACAAACTATTAAATGACCCTGATTTCATCAATAAGATTAAAGAGAAGTTAAATGAAAAACCAAAAAATGTAGCTCCAGTTGTAGAGAACGTAACATTACCTTTACAGAAAAGAGGTTTTATTACAATAGATTCTGGAATGTTGAAATGGTCAGATGTAGATGGTGACCCGCTAACAGGTTGGAGATTTACTCAAATTAATGGTTATTATCTTTATACTGATATTGACCATACCATTCGATATGAATCCTCTACATGGTTAAAGCCAGAAGATGTTCTGTATCTGAGAACATTAAACGAAGATGTAGATATTAGATATACAGCAGAGTTACCTTATGATATAAAAACTAAAAATGGTGATACGGAGCTTGAAAGTATAAATGGTGCAGTACTTTATATTCCAGTGGAAGACATTGGTGCAAGTAGTGCTACACCACCAGTAGCATTTGCAGTAAGCTTACCGCAGCAACCTAACAGAAGTGTAACTGAAATTACATCAGATATGTTAGATTGGGTAGATGCAGATGGTGACCCTCTAACATTTTGGAGGATAGACAATGACAATGTTTTTGAAGATGTCGAATTGAAAATACCATATGATAAATCTTGGATTTATGGCAGTAAAGAGTTATATGTAAAGGGTGATGATAATGATAACAATACTGTTAAATCATTACAATATTATGTTAAAACGGGTGTTAATGGTAATTATAAAGAGAGTACAGATTCTGTTGCAATAAGCATACCTTATGATAAGTTTGTGGGGATACGTTATACTCTCCGAACTGATAACCAAGGTTATATGGCTAAACCCATAAATCTACCACAAAGTATAATGTCTGTGAACTTAACTGGGATGCAAAGTGGAGATTATATAGATTTATTGGATTTTACTTTAAGTGATTATAATACTAATTCGGTAGATAAAACTGCTCCAATTACATTTACATCTGGTTCTGAATTAGGTATATATACTAATATATATAACACAGCAGAAGATAAAAGAAGACTTTTAGGAAGATTAGTTGCTTTAGACCCTGCAACAATGCAGGAGAGACCTAATACTGAATTATTAATATATGTTTAATTTATAAGAAAAATATGGAATTAATTAATAATAAAGTTGAGGATAACTATTATGAAGTTATTCTTGATAAAATGGAAGAAGGTCTTACCTGTTATGTAGCATTAGTTGGAGATGGTTTTACAGCAAGTAATAGCATAGGATTCGACTACCTTCCTACAATGGATAATGTATATTTAACACAAAAGGAAAAGAGTTATATTACACCTAAATATACCACATTAATGAAAGACCAACATGGTCAATTTAAATTTGACGTATTTATAGATGCAGGTATTAGTCTGGATATTATGCTATTGGATAAAGATAAAAATAAAATTTATAGTACAACAATAAAAAATTAAAAAATGAAAAAATTATATACCTTTTTAGTAAAAAACTGGAAGACTACAATTTCCGCTATCATTCTGTTATTACTGACTTATCACTATCACATTGGTGCAATTACATCTGAACAATTTGAACTGTACAGTGGAATACTAATAGCTCTGGGTTTCTTGTTTTCTAAAGATGCAGATAAAACCGGTATAAATAAAACTGAGACTGTTGAAACATATGCTTCAACCGAAGGTGTAAGACCTCCAGACAAAGCATTAGAACCTAAAAAATAATGATAAAAAATCGTAACATACTCGTTAATATCTTAATATTTGGATTTATGATGGGTCTTATTAATAGATTTATTAGCGAGATATGTTATCATAATGTGAGTAAGGAAGTATATGAACATATATTTTATATCCTAATATACTTTGAAATATTTATATATAATTTTTGTTTTTTAATATATTCTATATTATTAAAGTTATGTAAAATAACAATCACGGTTATTAGTATTAGTTGCTTACTCACTTTATTGGACCTAATATCGATTGCATTCAGCTTTAAAGTTGATATATTAGATACATATTCTTCAATAATTATACCAATTAGTATAATATTTTTAGTTTCAGAATTAATAATTTTTAATAAAAAGAAATGAATACAGTAGAGTTTATACATTTGCTTACTAATATTATAATAATGTTGGTAGATGGTTTTATTGTAGTATATTTATTTAAAATTAATAATAAAATTAATAAAACTGAAAATAAAATTAATGATTATGATGGTATAATATTGGAATGTAAGAAAAAAATAGAATTATTAGAATGGCAAATACAGAAAAAATATTAAATATAACTTGGAAGGAGTTTATTAATTCGCCTTTTAGTTTTATATTTTTTGCAATATGCTTGGTTCTCGGATATATTATTTATTTAGAGAGGGTTGAAAAAAATGATGAAAATAGTAAATTAAAAGTAGAGCTTCAAAATTGCAATGATATTAGAATAAAAGATAAAGAAGTTTATATCAATCTTTTACAGAATATTAATATAAATAAAATATTAAAAAAAGATACCATAAGATGAGAACTTTGATTGTTACCGTAATGCTTGCAATAGTATCTATATTGACGATACACACTGGGTATGTAAATAAAAAAGATACTAAATTAAATGCTGAAGATAGTATATCAGTTGTATTATATAAACTTAATCAGCAGGTTATAGATTCTAATTTAAAAATATCAAAGCGTGTTATTAAAAAAATTTATACTACTGATAGTATTAATAGGCAATATGAAAGTCACATTGATAGTATAGAAAAGAAGTTAGAAAAATCAGTTGATACTAATAACTTATTGAAACGGAAAATAGGAAATATAAAACCGAAAGTTATAATTAAAGAAAGAGTTATAGAAAAAGTAGTAGAAGTTGAAAAGAGGAAAAACTTTTGGGGAAAAGAAAAAGTAGATACGGTTATAGTAAGTAAAAATGATACATTATGAATATAGATAAACCAACCTTAGACAGAATATCCAAGTTACATCCTTCAGTTAGAGGTGAAGTTACAGAGTTAATAAATGATATAAATACCGATATATTGACAGGTGCGGCTAAAGTTAGGATAAGTGAAGGTTATCGTAGTTTTGATGAGCAGAACGCCATTTATGCTAAAGGTAGAACAAAACCTGGACCAATTGCTACGAAAGCAAAAGGAGGTCAATCGATACATAATTATGGAATGGCGTTCGACATTGTATTAGTTATTAATGGTAAAGACATTTCTTGGGATACTAAGAAAGATTGGGATAACGATAAAAAATCCGATTGGATGGAGGTTGTTGAATATTTAAAAAAACACGGATGGAGTTGGGGGGGTGACTGGACTTCATTTAAAGATATGCCTCATTTTGATAAAAAAGGTTATACTAATTGGAGAGAATTAATAAAATATCCTAAAGATAAAAATGGATATATTATATTAAAATAATTTGTTTTCTTTTGTTTTCTTTTTGGGAGGTTGATTATAATATTTCAATCTCCCTTTTAATTTTAAAATTAATACTTTTGTATTATTAGGGTTATTTTAATAATTTTGAATTATGGCTACATATAGAGAAATAGTTTCGAGAATTGAGAATTCATTGAATAGTTTAACGAAAGATATGTTTATACCGAGAAGATTCATACTATCTGTTTTCAAATCAAAAGCTGAATTTTATATGGCTCAGAAGCTATTTGATAAAACATTATTTCGAGAAACAAGTTTATTTAAATGGATTAACTGTGTAGAATTGATTGAAGAGGATGTGATAAAATGTGGTAAATTAGAGTTTAAAAGATGTAAATCATTGATGAAGTCTAAAAAAAAATTACCAAAAACATTATGGTCCAAATATGGTTCGAGTATAATTTTAGTAACGACAATTGATGGCGAAAAAGAGTATAAACTAATAAGCCAAGTTGATTACATGAATTTATTAAAACGACCTAATAATGATAAGTTTAAAGGAAAATGGGCTATCATCTATCCTGACAATTATATTTATTTACCTGATTCTGAAGTGAGAATGGTAAACATATTGATGTACACATTAGATGAAAAAGCAGATGATTCTTCAGATTGTAAAGATTGCAGTGATTGTGAAAGTTATTGGGATAAAGAAGTATCAATATCAGACAAGGTTAGAGAAGTAGTAATTCAGGAAACGTTGAAAGAAATAGCCATGAGGATTCAGATACCAAAAGATGAAAATCCAAATCTTGATAGTAATCAAAAGAGTGCAACTGTAAATTAAATAAAATGTTAGCAGAAAAAGGAGGTAAATTAATAAAGAATAAACCGTTTCGGGATTTTTATAAAAGGAAAACGAAACATGAAATAGATACGAGATTACATGAATATGTAAATGACAGAATAATAGGGGCATTTATGAAAAAGCTTGAAGATAGGCTCATAAACACCCCGTCTGGGGTTCATATTTCGAGAATGGGTTATTTTTATGTGCATATGGTTCCATTTAATGTTAAGAATTATACATTTAGACGAGTTGGTAGATACTATCTCACGTTCATTGCTACATATGGTTCTATTTTCAAATATTGGACAATGGATTATCATTTTAGTAGTGAAATTAATAGTAAAATGCGTAAGCGGTTGAAAGAAGGATACCGATATTTGAATATGATGAGAGGTTTAAGTTCAGCTGATTACTTTCATGTAGGTGTATATAAACGTTCATGGCAACAACATCAGCGATATAAACGCGTATATAAAGCTAAAGTTTTAAAAACAAACTATGTGCCTTAAATAATAAATAGATAGATAAGTAAATATGTTATTTAATGAATTTTTAGCGGAAATAAAAGCATCTATGAAGCAGTATGATTCTGCAAATTTAATAGACGATATATCTGTACATAATTGGGTAGTTGATGCTTTGCGGAGATTTGGAAATTTACCGACGATACAGATAGAAAAGGTTCTTGAAGTAAAAAATAGAAAAGCAACATTACCCGATGGTTTTAAAAGTTTAAAATTAGCTGTAAAGTGTGAACCGTACGGATATGATTGTGATGATAAAGGTAAAGATATATTACAAAGTTCATACTTCTACAAAACAAGAGAATTGTCAGAATCTACATGGAATATTTGTGACCCATGTTGCATTGACGAAAAAGAGAGTTGTATAGTAGAGAAAGTATATTTTCACAACGGGGGTAAAGTAAATAGATATTATACTAATCCGCAATGGTTGCGATTGGTATCATATTTAAAAAAAGATATTTGTACAAACGATTGTCCAAATCTGAGGATTAAATCTTCTAAATATGAAATAAGTATTAATAATAAAACACTATATACCAATTTCAGTAGCGGTTCTGTTTACATAATATATAATGGTTTTGAGGAAGATGATGAAGGTTTTGTAATAATTCCCGAGACTAATAGAGGCTGGTTGAAGAACTATTTAGAATATCATGTTAAAAGACGAATTATAGAGGATATTTTAGGTAATTCGGATAATTCTACCAACGAGGCTACTTTATATCAAATATATCAAACGAACGAGTTGCAGAGTTTTGCAAATGCAAAAACTGAACTTAAGTTTAAAGATATTGAAATAGGTATCAAGAACTATAAAAATGCAATCAAGAAAGAATTTTCGATATATAATTTCGGAGGGAGACCAAGCATTAATGGTCTGAATAAAATAGAGTTCATAGTGACGTAATAGTTGACTATAATATATAATAAATAAATGGCATCTCAAAAAGATAATATTTCAGTATCATTTGGTGTACAAGGGATGGAACGTCAAAACTTCCAGCATCTCCTTGATGATAAAGTATTTACATTTCAGCGAAATGGAAATATGGAAACAGATGAAGAAAATATAGGTTTGACAAATGAACATTCAAATCTATTGTGTTCGCGATTTAAACCGGGATATATTGTTATAGGAACAAAGTATGATAATCTGAATAGTCGCGTATATTTCTTTCTGACAGAAAAAGAAGTAGATAGTAATGGAAAACGAAAGTCTGAAATCGGTTCAATAAGATTCAATAAAAATATACAAAATATAGATGATGTAGAAGTAGATTGTGGTTGCGATATGAATAGTATATTATCGAAGCCTTTGGAAGAAACTGCACAAAATGAATATTGTACGTATGAAACAATTATAGGAGATGACTGTAATAACTGTTTAAATTTCGACCCTAATCATCCTATTTTCGATGTGGTATTGAAGCAAGAAACTTGTGGATATACCATGACATTTACAGATGGTTATAATCCACCACGGTATATAATATTAAATGATTTAGAACCGTATAAACATAAAGGCAGCATAAGTTGTGGTATTGATAATAGCGAACCTACTTGTTTAGATTGTGATAAGCTTAGGATATTTCCTTTATATACAATTCCATGTTTACAACCAGTTGTAATTCAACATGGTGGTAGATTAAAAAGAGGTACGTATGAATTTGCGATAGCATATTGTGATAAGTTGGGGAATGAGATGACCCAGTATTATTCTCTTACTAATCCTATAAGTATTTTTGACAAAAATAATAATATATTAGACCAACCTAATTTAACAGATGTAACTAATTTTGGTATTAGACTTAGTATAACTCAGTTGGATACCAGATTTAATTATTATAAAATAGTTGTTATAGAAAATGCTAATATAAATGGAGTAATTGAACCGTATGTTGAAGGAATTCATAATATAAATGATACTACAATAGTATATACATCTAATATCAATAAACAGCGAACAACACTTGAACATATATTTGCAATAAAACCTACGTATAAAACATGGGGTGGGTTGGTAGCAGCGAATGACTATCTTATAGGATATGATTATACCATAGAAAAAGAATGGAATTTACAACCGATTGTAAATCTATTAGGTAGTTTTGTAAAGTGGCAGACTGTACAAGCATCTGAAGATTTATATGCAGATGGAGTAAATGATTCATTATATGGTAGTTATATGCGTGATGAAGTATATCCATTGGGGATTAGATTTTCAACAAATGAAGGTTATCAAACAGCTACATTTCCTTTCATAACACGCCCGGCGACAGAGGAAGAATTGCAAATTGTAACTAATGGTAGTAATAAAGATGTAAGTTCAATTAATGCTGGTATGGGTAATTGCAATACAACTGATAGGAAACATAAGTGGCAATACTATAATACAGCATCTGTTATAGGTAAAAGTGTATTAAATGGAGGTTCGGTAAACGGGGTTGAAACAGTACAGGATATTCAAAAATCTTGTATAATCAAAGAGGTAGGTAAAGCGGAAGGTGGTGAAATAGATATATCATTGTCTGAGAATTTCAGTAGCTTAAAGAGTTGGGTACAGAAACATGGTTCTGATATTTGTAAATCTGATAGTAAATATTACAATGAAAAATTATGTGAATATTTATCTAATAGATATGAAGATGAAACTTGTAACGGTGAAACGGCATTTCCATTTCCGATAAGTAAAGATACAGCAACTGTTAATACGTGTACAGTACCTACACTTAAATCTATTGATATATTAATTAATAATGTAATTGATGAAAAGCAAGATGCCGTAGAGAAAGAACTATCTGAATATGAAAAATCACCTTCACCTAAGGATTGCGATAATTATAAAAGTGGAGAAGATACCGATAATAGGACATATTATATTTACAATAAATTAAAAGTAAAAGATACATATCAGCGGGAAACAGGAGGTATAAATAATACGGAATGTAACCAAGCTGAATCTATTCCTGCTTCTGGTATATTTTTAGATGCACAGTTTAGTGAAAATAAACAAGACTTATTATTAACGAAACCCGCTAAAGGGAATAATTCTGATTTTAATGATTTTTTACATCTTGGTGCAAGATTCTATAAGTATAAAATTGATGAAAAAGTAACAGATGATATTATTATTGAAGTAAGTCCCGCTTCAACTAAAAATCTCAGTGATAATTTCACAGGTAACGGAAATATGAGATATACTATTTATAATAGTTGTTCAGATGATACCATCATTGATAGCAATATTTTTGATACAAAATCTGGTATATTTATTAGAATAGCTCGGAGTAAGGTTAAAGGAAGTACGTTTTATTTGGTATTAGATGTTCCTATTGAATCAAAAGAGATTGTATTAGCAGGAGATATTAATAATACTTCCACATCACAGTTTATAAAAGGATATGCTACTACACCTCCACAAGGTTGTGTAGATTTGGTATTGAGAAGTATAGAATATTCACATGTTAAAGTTACGTATAGTGGTATAGTATTTGATAAAAGAATGTCATATGAATCTAAATGTACATTTTTGATTCCAGACATGAACGGTTGTGAACCAACTCCATATGAATATGGTAATTTTGGTTATTATGAATCAGAGGTAGAATATCCAGATAATGCTGATTTATATAATAGTAGTAATATAAAAATATCCCCTGATGATTTAATTAAAATTGACGATAGTTTAGTCAAAGAATTTGAAGACTATTATGTAGAAAACACAAATAACGGATATTACAATTGGAAATTGGGAAGTGATGGCAATAGTGTATTAGATTATAGATGTAAACCAATTCGACATTTCAAATTCCCAGATAATCGTATTTCGCCATTTATGAATAACATAAGTGAAGTACAGAAGTTTGGTGACAATATTATTTATCCTATTGGAATTACATTAGATATAGACGTAATTAATTCATTTTTAGATATTGCTGTTAAAAATAATATATTAACACAAGAGCAGCGAAATAGTATAGATAGTTTTGAAATATTTAGAGGGGATCGTTCAATACACAAATCTATAATAATGAAAGGTATCGCCAACGATATGTATGTTGATACGTTTGATAGCAAGGGTAATCAAAAAACATTATTCCGAAACTTTCCTTATAATACTTTAGGTGCCAATGCGTATTTAAGTACGAGTAAAGATAGAAAAACGCTTATAAACCATCCATTTGATTCCGAAAAAAATAATAGATTCAGTTTTATAGCACCTGAAATTTATTATAATAGACCTGTCCCACCAACTGAAGTTTCAATAGAAGGTTATATGTATGGTAATTCAGTAGGAGGTTTTAAACCCGTCAAAGGACATTCGGAATGGGTAATATTAGGTCAAGCAGCGTATGATATGGCTAATAATTTGGCTACACTTGAAGTTACGTTCGAGAGTATCATGAATATATCAAATGCTGTTATAAATTCTGCACATGATTGGTACACTGGAATATCTGGTACACAATTGGGAGGGCATGATCAAGGTAAGATAACACCTTTATCTAATAGTAAAAAATGGGCGTCATTGGCTGCATCTGGGGCGATAGCTGTAATTAATACGTTGTCGTCGTTATTTTTCAAACATGTTAAATATAGACAACAGTGGTTACAGATATTCGAAGATTTGGGAAATTCACATAATTTTGCTGAAATGTTTATATCTTCTAAAGGATGGTACAATGGATTTGAGGCTAATTTGGAAGAAGGTAATATGCTTCGGGGAGTAATAACATCTAAGTATTTGAAACCAGGTGTACCAATGTTTTCTGAAAAAAACGAGAATATAAGAGTTAATAATAGAGATAGAGAAGATAGTTTATATATTTCATTTGGTAATGACTACCATGTAGAGTATCCATATCGATATATGTCGTATGATAATTACGATATTGCAAAAGATAGTTCAAGTAGATATATATCTTCTGAAACTGGCTGTAATAATCAGACAACTGAGATTAGGAATATAGCAAGTCCGTATTTTTCATTAAAAAACTATATTTCGGATCAGTATGGTACGATAGATAGCATAAAGTGGCTATCTGTAAATAATTGTGGTAAATTAGATAAGACTATTGATTGTAATCGTTTGATATTCGGAGGTGATATTAAAATAAGTAGAGTTGACCTGAAAAATAAAACACCATTATTTACGGTAAATGCAATAGATATCGCTAATAGAGTACCATTCGATTATGATAGATATTCCAATATGGGGGTGGCAACTTATTATTGTTCGTATAAGAGTAAAGATAAAACAACAGGTGTATTACAAGTTCCATATTTATTTACAGAGTATAATTTCGATTGCCAAGAAGATGCTGATGAATTTTATATGAAACCTCCTGATAAACTTTATCTTTATGCTTATGGAGTTCCTTATTTTTTAGTGGAAAGTGAGATTAATTCTAATTATCGATATGCGGGTAAAGAACCACATGAACAATTTGCATCTAATGGAGTGAACGTTGAGGATTGGGTACAGGAGAAAAATGTTTCGATAGCGTTTAATAATATTTTCTATTATAATCAATCTTACTCAAAACAACAAACAGGATTGCCATATAGAACATTAACTTCAGTATATGATAAAATAAAATGGGATTGTTTAGCTGAAAGTCCCAATGGAGTTGTATATTCGCAACAAGATAACTCTGAGGTATCTCTTAGTGACCCATGGTTGGTATTCAAACCATTTGATATATATCAGTTTAAGACAGGATATGGTAAATTAGTACATCTTAAAAACATAGAATCTCAACAAGTATTGGCAAGATTTCAGGATAATATGTCAATGTTTAATGCAGTAGATGTATTACGAGATAGAATTACACCTAATAATGCTGAGATAGGGTTAGGGGGAATGTTTGCACAAAGACCTATACAGTTTTCTTATACAGAATTAGGTGAAACTGGGACGCAGCATAGGTCAATGGTGTCATGTGAATTTGGGCATTTTTGGGTAGATGCTAAAAGAGGGAAAGTATTCCAACTTCAGTCAAATGGGCAAGGTTTATCCGTAATATCGGATTTCAAGCAAAATGGTGAGAGTGGAATGAGAAAATGGTTTAAACGACACTTACCTTTTAAAATTTTGAGAGGAGACAAGATTTCAGGATTAGATGAAAGCAAATTAGATAATCCGTTTAAAGGTTTGGGTATATTAATGTGGTGGGATTCTAAATTTAAAAGAGTATTTATAACCAAGCGTGATTATATTCCACTGAAAGATAATATTACATATTCAGGTGGGGATTTTATACATGATGGGAATAAAATATCGCTACAAGATTCCTATTATTTCAAGGACGTATCGTGGACCGTAGCTTATTCGCCTATATATTTAAATTGGGTAAGTTATTACGACTTTAAACCGGATTATGCTATTGCGTATAATGATTATTTTCAAACCGGACTGAATTATTCAAAAGATGATTCTGAATTAGGGTTATGGACGCATTTATTGACAAACAAATCGTATCAAGTATTCTATGGGAAGAAATATCCTTGGGAAATAGAATTGCCGATTAAAAATACTTATACCAATAATATATTGCAAGATATTCAGACGTGGACTATCAGCAAGCGATATCATAATGAGTATGATTATGCAGTGTGGCGCAAAAAGAGTTTTAATAAAGCGATAATATATAATCAAACAAATAATTCAGGATTATTGCATTTGAAATATGTAGATGGTTACAAAAAATCGGAATATCCTAAAACCATATCTTCCATTGAACAACAGATAGCTACTACACATTTTGACGAACAGTTACGATTTAATTATTTTTACAATCGAGTTAAGAAAGAAGAATCACATTTGCCGGTATGGAATTGGGATTATAATGAAATCAATAAGACTTTGAATAGTAACGCAATTAGTTTTAATTCTAAAAAAGTATTAGAACGAATCAGAGGTGACTGGTTCGTAGTCAGATATATACAGGATAATAATACACAATTTAAACATTATTTCAAATGGCAAATGAGTACAGAGCAATCTTATAGATAATTTGCATTTTTTATAAATTGTTGCATATTTGTATCCTATTATGGATATTTCTCAGAGAGTTTATTGTATAATTTAGATTCAAGAAGCAGCTCGTGTAGCTGCTTTTTTTTGATTTAATAAATAATATTAATTTTATAATTAATACTTTTGTCGATTCAGATTAGTTTTGATACTTTTGTAATCATGCAAAGATTATACAATGTTCTAAAGTATGCTGACGGTGGGATGACCGTTGATAGAGTACAACAGGTAATAGATAGATATAGTGGAGGAAAGTCCCCATTTAGTGCTATGGATTATCTTGACGTATCTCGTGCAACAGGTGTACCTGTTGGATTATTATTAGCACAAGGAATTCAAGAGAGTAATTTAGGAACCAAGGGGGTAGCAGTTCGTACTCGTAATGTAGCTAATGTTGGTAATTTCAATGATACCACAGGTAAAGAAACGAATAATGATACGTGGAAAGCAGGATTATATAGGCAAGCGTTATTGCTGAAGAATGAATATGGGGTAAATGGAGAATCTGATGTACAGAGATTATTCAGTAATAATTTCATGAGACCAGCCGGCGGGTATTATGCGACGGCTTCTGACTATGGTAGCAAAGTAGGAAGTTTATATAGTACAATTACAGGTAATAATATTCAATCCTCTAATCAAAGTTCCACGGATAACAGTAGAGTGTCTGGAGGTTCGGGTATTAACTTGCAAGGAAGTAAACCTGATATTCAAGGTTTTTATGGAGAATTGAAACAAAGATTCCCGAATATGAGAGTAACGTCTGGATTACGAACCGGTAATGGTGTAGGAAAGGCTGGAAGTAAAAGTTGGCATAATCAAGGTTTGGCGTTAGATTTAGCACCTGATGAAAATTTAAAACAATTTTTGACATCACCCGATGGTTATAAATTAATGTATAAATATAACCTTGGATTCTTAGATGAAACCGACCCTGCTACCATGAAAAAAACGGGAGCAACAGGTAAACATTTCCATATCGGTAGGGATTCCGCACTTGTAAATAAGAATACATTTAATTATAATAGATATTTTAGTGAGGAAGAGCAACCAAACGCCGAAACAACAACTGGAACAACAAATGCTGATTCAGAAGCCGTTAATTTGATAAATAGTCTTAGAGGGGATATTACGAGGTTAGAACAAGGTAATTACACTTTATTACAGCAACAACAAGGTTTAACTGCGGAACAACAAGAACAGTTATATAAAGAGCAACAGGAAAAAGATTATTTACAACAACAACTGGATAGTAAAGAAAGAGAAAGGCAAATAGCTTTGAATACTTTGCCTACTTTAGAATTTGTAGATACAAGTCCAATACGAAATGATTATATAGAATTGCTAAAAAATAATAATGGTTAATAACATAAATACTACTGGATATACAATGGGTGCAAATACTGAAAACAATCCGTATAATATAATACCATCGAATATTATAACAATGGCTAACGTAGATAAACCGTTAGTATTAATCCCCATTATTAACGGAAAACCTAGACATGATTTAAGACGAATTGCAAAACCGGGAGACCCTGATATAGATTTCGGAAGTGAAGTGTCGGGCGTATTGGAAATACCATATGCTCAAGCACAGTATGGTTTTTTAGGTAGTCCTCTTATAAATCCAGATATATATGGTTATACTGATACGTCGAATTCATCGTTATACGGAAATCCTGCAAATGGACAAGCTTATACTGATTCTGTAATGACCCCTTTTACTACACCACGTGTCGGGTTAAGATATATTGACCAAGTTTTGACCCCAGAGAAGGTAGCAGAAGTTGATAATAATACTCGGCAAAGCAATGAAGCGTTGACGACAAAAGTTAAATCAGATGTCGCTAAACAAAATGGGAAACCGTTTATGGGTGCGATAAATCCGTATGGAGGTTGGAATATGGCTAATACATCTATGATGTTAGGTGCTAGTATTCAAGACGGAAATGCTTTAGGAATCTTAGGCAGTGCCGGAAAATTATTATCAGAAGGATTTAGAAATGGTTTTGCAGGAGCAGCTGCGATGAAGAGGTTTAGAGATTCTCAAAATGAGTATTATGCTAAAGATGCTGAATCTCGTAGAACACAAGGTGAGTATTATGCGGGGGTTATGCAAGAGGGAGGTAAAGTTCACAATCAATCTGGGTTACTTTTAACAGGTAACTTCTTGAAAGGGAGTGATACAAATCCTATGCCGAATGCCGAGATAGAACGTGGTGAATACTTGCAAACCCCTGATGGTAATACCATGGAAGTGATTGGTAAGAAACATTCAGAAGGTGGTGAACAAGTAACTGTACCACCTAATACCAAAGTAATATCTGATTATCTGAAGATTGGGGGTAAATTAGCCATATATTTCAAGAAAAATTACAACTTGAATGTATCAGCAGGTTCTACATTTGCCACGGTATTGGATAAATATAAGAAGAAGCTTGGTCTTACCGAGTTATTAGATGAAGAAGCCAAGATAATGAAGAAGATTGTGGACCAAGATGACGTACAGTTTGATTCCACTAGAGAATTAAATCTACAAGTATTGTCCAAAAATGTAAATGATTTACAAGCTCAAAAAGGTGTACTTGAACAAAAATTCAATAGTTTTGTTGATTTTGTTTTTGATAAGCAAGAAGAAATGAAACCCAAAGATTCTGAAGGTAAGTATCAAGATGGTGGCGAAGTACAGCAAGGTACTTCACAAGGTCAAGAAGTAGCTCAAACTCAAAACGCAGCAAATCCTCAAGAGCAGTTATTAGTAATGATTCAACAGTTTGCAAGTATGAACAATACCACACCTGATGAAGTAATCAAGCAAATCGAATCTTTACCTGAAGACCAACAACAAGGTGCGTTACAACAAATAATATCAGTAGTTACAAGTAATACTGATAATAGTAGTCAAGGGCAACAATCGGTACAACCGCAAACAGATAGTGGTAATATAGAAGCTTTGATACAACAATATGCACAAATGGTTGGTCAAGACTCTAATGCGATAGTAGATAGTTTACGACAAATGTCAGATGACCAATTGCAGCAAGCAGTACAACAAATGACCCAAACCGTACAACAAGCCATGGCTCAACAAGGTGCTAATAATAATACTCAACCACCAACTTCGGAACCTGATGTGCAAACTCCAAATCCAGAGCAAGTATTATCAGATAATAATCAAATCAAAGATGATTCTGCTAATACAACTTCTGTAATGAGACGAGGAGGGATAGTAAAAGCAGATTGGATAAAACAAAAAGCTGAGGACTTAGTAGAAGAAGGGGGAAGTCATAGAGAGGCGATGTTATTGGCAGAAAGCATGTGGGAAAATAAAATGTCAAAACAAGATGGTGGCGGAATTGTTGCAGACCCTGTAACAAAAGGTATGTTACATGCTGATTATACGTATGGTTTACCGGGTGTTACGCAGTGGGTTAATTCCAGAATGACAGACCCTAATTACAAGTACACTGATATAGCGGATATTGCAAAAAGATTCGCATATTTACGAGCGCAAAGAGGGTTAGATAATACCGGTATCGATAAGATGGATATTAATCAGCTTGGGGAGTTGGCAGGCGAAATGCAACAATATGATTTAGAGCATAGTCCGGAATTAGCTAAGGATTATTCATTGAATGTTGGGATGACCAGAAATGGATTAAGTTTAGTTACAGCCGATAGTAAATATATGGATACTCTTAAAAAAGAAGACCCTAAGTTGTATGCTAAGGTTCAGAAAAGTCTGGAACCAGATGGTACGATTAAGGTTGGTTCTTTTAAAGATTACAGTGATTCAGAGCGGGCTAAATTAACTGAAGTTGTAAAACAACAACCTAAAGTATTTCAAGATAAGTTCATAAATACGAATTACTTTGATAATCAAGCTTATTTCAGAGGGATAGATGCGGATAAGTTTTATTTTACTAACCAAGATGAATTTAATAAATTCAAAGCTGATAATAAAGATAAGCTAATAGATGGATATTATAAAACAGATAAGACTGGTATTTATGTTAAACCCATTTTATTGAAAGACAAAGAATTTGCAACACCCGAAGAGAGGGATAACTGGTTGAAAGATAGAAAAGCGGATGGTACATATACCAAGCATTTTTATGATGGGGAAGATATTGCATATACTCCTATTGTGAAAGGTGAAACCTCTAAAACGGAAGAACCTCAGAAGACTGCGACAGGAGATTTGAGTGCATATCAAAATAAGCAAGTAGATTATTCTATGAATATGCCTATGAGTGTACCAGATCAGTCTAATTTGACGCCAATATATTTACCTACCACAATGCGACAAGTAGGTAGTGTACAAGCAGATAGATTTTTTGTAACACCTGACCAGAACTTACAAGAGTTATCCAAGCAAGCGAATGTGGCAGCTGATACATTAGTTTCAATGAATCCTTATACATCGGGTGCGGGTTTGGCTAATTTACAGGCTCAAACTAACAATTCTATAAATCGGGCAATAGCACAGTCAACATTGACAAACCAACAAGATGCTCGAAACGTATCAAATATTAATGAAGAGAGGATAAATCAACGAGATGCTAAAAATCTAACGTTAGCATATAAGTATGAAAAAGAGGCTATTGTAGGTCAAGACCATTTTTATGATGAGTGGCGTAATTACATTAATAATCGAAATCGTCAAAATGTAGTTAACTGGAATCTTCAAAATCAACAGAATATGTTTAACGCAATAAATCCTAATTTTAAGATTGGACCAAATGGTGAAGTGTATCAAACAGATGAACCTTTGGTAATATATGATAAAAATAGCAATAAGGTATTAGTTGACCCTAAGACTAAAAAAGTAATCACACAAACTACAACTACTAAAAACTCAGATGGTTCTACAACAACTACTAAAGAATCTAAGAAAAAAGGAGGTTTGATAATGAACTCTGATTTAAGATATTTGTTAAAAAAATAATAATATATATTCTTTATTAAATAATAAGTAAAATAAAATGGCAAGTAGCTACACTAATGTTTATTCTTATGCTGACCCGGTACAATTAGATATATCTAATACATTAGGAAAAGCAGTAACATATAAACAACAACAATACGATACTAATACGACTGCTATTCAACAGTTGGTTAATCAGTATGCAGGAGTAGATTTAGCAAGAAGTATTGATGAACAGTATTTAGGGGAAAGATTGGGTACTTTAGTTAATTATGTGAATCAGGCTGGTGCTATGGACTGGTCGCGTAAGAGTATATATAATGATGTATCGAATTATATAGGACAAGCATTAGATTCTAATGTAATGGCAGCGGTTGGTTCTACCCAAGCCCGCAGAAAACAACAAGCTGAAATAGAGGATATTAAAAAAAATAAACCAGAGTTATATGCTACACAGAATGAGTATTTAGCGACATTAGATTGGGGTAGGTATATGAATTCAAATCAGTTGGGGGATAATTATCGACCAGGTAGCTATATGCCATATACGGATACCAATAAGTTAATGTTAGATATGGCGGCTAAAGCGAAAGACTTTGGTATGGAAACTTATACAGATGATGATGGGGGGATAATGTTTAGAACTATAAACAAGCATGAGGTATTAAGTAAAGCAAAAGCACAGGAAATTGTAGATTTAGCGCTTGGTGCTAAAGGTAAGCAACAACTTCAGATTGATGGTATTTATAAATATAAAGATTATTCTAAAGATGATTTAACGAAGATATATAATGATAAATTAGATCACACTGTCGATAATTATACTCAATCTGAAAAAGCACTTAGACTAAAAGCCGCAAGTTCCCCTACCGAAATAAAAAACAGATTATTACAAGAGGCCGATAGTTATGCTAAGATGGCTACCGACGTTAAGTTGCAAAAAGCTGATACTTCAAAAATGGATAGTATGACGTTAGCTGGAAACATAAATATGAATGCTTTTATAGATAAGTGGACAGATTTAATGGCATATGATAGAGTTACAAGCACTAATAGGGATGATAGCGGGTTTCAATTAATGAAGTTTAATGCCGATCGAGAGTTTAGAATAGCAGATTTGGAACTTAAAAAAAAGAAATTAGAATCAGATTTATTAGTTGCGGGTCAGAAGCTTGATAAAGATGGTAATATTATAAAAGATCCTAATGCTACTATAAACGCAAGTACAGATGGAGTAACTGTTATTCAACAAGATAAAAAACAAGAAGAAGTAGAATCAACACCTATCACACAAGTATATGCAGATTATGACATAGCGTGGGGGAATGCGATGAAAGAGGGGACAGCTGGTATAATGAAAGTGATGAATGACCCTGCTAATACTCAATTGAAGAAAGAACTTGGCTTTGAAAATAGAGATGCTAAATATATAGTTAATTCTTTTATTGTAGACCCGAACAGATATTCTAAAATCATGAATCACTTAGATTCTAATACCCAAGATTTAATTTATCAAGCTAATTCAGCATATAAAGCTAAACAAGACATACAGGTTAATTCAAAAGCGATATCTGATAATATCACGAGATTTTCAAATGCGATGTATGCTACACCTGACAGTCCAACTTCAATTAAACGTAATTTTAATTTATACCAAGGGGGGTTAGGTATTGATGAGCATGGTAACTTAGTTAAAAGAGATGTCAGATATAATAATACTGAAAATGATAGAAAGGTTCGCGAAATAGGGGTTATTAACAACCAGTTGCGAACAGGGTCTAACTTGGATGATGATACAAGAGCATTATTGTATCACAAACAAATGGACATAGTTAATTCAATGAAATTAACACCGAAGCAGAGGCAAGCTGCAATTGATAACTTGATTGTAAATGATAAGAATAACTTGAATGTAGTAGGTCAAATTGCAACTGCTTTATTTTCACCTCTGTTAGCTGTTGCAGGAGGAGTAGCAACCTTAGGGGAAGAGATATATAATATGGCGAATTATGATAACCCTAAGGCTAAAACAAATGCTATATCTGATTGGATTGGTGACAAGTTAAACAGAACATATGGTGCAGGTGCGTTATTTGATATGAATCATCAAAGTTCTAATAAATCTACATTAATGTCTAGGGCATTTGATAATATCGATGGAATATTTACACCAAATGAAAAAATATCAAGTATCGGAAATTCAGATATTAAAGGTATAGTAAATGCTTCAGAATTTGATGATAGACTGAGAGGTGATATACAGAGAGTAAAACAACACGCTATTGATGTTAAAGCTAATACACAATTCCATAATACGATAAATATAGATTTATCTAAAAAAGCGGGAGATAGTGTTATAAGTAGTATAAAAGCATGGTTACCAATAGGTTCTGAAATACAAAAAGACGGGAAAGCTATATACGAAGTAGATATTAATAAAGGTACTGGTAAAATGACAGTACCAGTAAAAGATGGAAAAGATATAGTGCCGGTTGAGGTTGAGATACCTTTAAGTCAGTTGCCAAGTTCAATTACGAGTATGATTGATACAAATAAGAATAATAATTTATATTCGGCTACCAATCCTTATTCACCGGGATTTTCAGCATATGCTGAAATACCTGCAACACGAAAAGAGTGGTTATCACAAGTTGATACAATGCCTGTATGGCAAAGAACTCAAGCCGTAAATAATCCGCCAATCACTCAAGAGGATATAATGAAGAATCTGGAGATTCAATTCGGTAAACAGCTATTACAAGATAATAGAAAAGAGATAAACGAAATAATGAAAATACCTCCTTTATACAACTACGTTCAAGAAAATGGACAATGGACGATTGTAGGGAAACAAGGTAATGAGGTTATATACAGACAACCTACTGGTTTACCTAATTTTGATAGGAGTGTGGTTGGCGATAAGATAAATGCGCTCAATACAGAAGTTATACTGCAAAATTTAAAAGCATTATTAATTTCAAAACAACAATAGTATATATGGCAGATCACGACATGACATTGGACGAACAGTTCAAAGGGTTAAATTATAATTTGTGGAGTGAAGGTATTCCGAGACCTGCGTATTTAGATGTAGATATGACTTCTCCTCCGGTAGAAAAAATTATAGGTGTAAATGATGTTGGTCCAGAAGTACGACGAATAACAGAGGATATTCGTAATATGACTGTTGGTTCATTATCAAATAAAGATTCTGGTACTAAAGGCAACGAAAAAATAAATTCGATAATTGCCGAAATGTTTGCTCCTAGTTTCAAGGTAGAACCTGAATTCTCTGTACCTCTTACGGAAACTCACGAAATGTTATCAGACGGTAAAACGTGGATACCTAAATATGAGTACTATATGCCAGGGATGGATAATGAAGCGCGCAATGCTGCGAGACAAACTACATCTCAACAGTTATTTAATCCTATCAAAAGATTTGCTACAAAAGTATCAAGAGGTATTCCGGGTGATATTTTATCATTCGCGTATGGAATTGGAGAAGCTGTCACAACAGGTAGAGCTGAATCTATATTCGATAATGACTTTTCAAATTATATTTCAGACTTAGATAAAAAAAGCGATTTTAATTATAAAAATTACTATACAGATGAACAGTTAAAACAAGGAATAGGTTTTAATACGCATACTTATGACCAAGTATTAGGTGGTGTTGAATTTACAGCAAGAGCATTAGGGGCAGAAGCAATTGTGGCTGCTGTAACAGGTGGTTCATCAATACCATCATCTCTGGCACGTTTGGGTATGAGATTAGGAATTGAAGAAGGAGTAGGATTAGCACGTGCTGCTTCTAAGGTTGCACGAGGTGTGGATGAAATAGCAGAAGTAGGCGCGGATATAAGTAAAGCAAATAAGATATTGAAAGCTCCTGTAACAGCTATTGCAGAAAAAGGAGGAGCAGTTTATTCATCTGATGTATATACCCGGGGATTAGATAAGGCATTTAAATTTGGAAAGTGGGGGGATTTTGGAAATCAAGCTAGATATGCTGTTACAAGTAGTGCATATGAATCTGGATTTGAAGCTAAAAAATATCAAGAAGATGCTGAAAGAACATTTTGGGATTATTACCGAAATAAAGGAACAGAACCTACTGAAAAAGAATTAGGAGATTTTTATTCAAAATTAGATGATACTACTTGGGGTGTATTTGGTGCTAATATGGCTATATTATCTGCTTCCAATTTAGCGATGTTTGGCGATATGATGAATATCAAAAATCCATTTCCCAAATTAGCAGAAGGTTCGTTTTTGAATAAGAAATTATTCAAAATTGGTACAGAAGTTGGAGAGGATGGTTTGTGGAAACCAATGAGTGCTGGTTTCTTTAATAAAGCCGCTGCTTTCAGTAAGCCATTAGCTGAAGGAATGTTCGCAGAGGGGGTATTTGAAGAAGGAATGCAAGGGGTGGCAAGTAATATGGCTAAGAACTATATTGCAAGTACTTATGACCCCAAAGCAATGAAAGAAACTTCCGATTATGTATCGGCTTTTTCTAAAGCATTTAAAGATCAATATTCGTCTAAAGAGGGATTGGAAGAAGTAGGAATAGGTGCTATAATAGGGGGATTATTTGGCGGAGTTCACGGTATATCCGAAACAGCGAATGATTATAAAAAACAAAAATTTGTAGCAACTGTACAAAATGCAATGCCGCAAGTAGCGGATAATATTGTTAATAATCTTTATACAAACGAAAACTTAAGTAGTTTATTTGCTCATTCAAATAGACTTCAAAATATAACTAAAAAACAAGAAGAAGCAGAATCTAAAGGAGATATTATAGGTTCTGCACTTCATGCTTCAGAATCGTTTGTATCAATGATGCAAGCAGCTTCTTCTGTTGGGAAAGGAGATGAGTTCATGGATATTTTGAAAGCTTCTATTAAAGGAATGGATAATGCTCAAATTGCGGAATCACAAGGTATAGATATAAAAGATGTCGAAGCGTTCAAAGCTGAAAAAATAAAAGGACTTACAGAATTATCTGAAGATTATGCTAAAGCACGTGAAGTTGGTAGATATTTATTTGGAAACGGTAAGATAGGAGGTTTTACTAGTATTAATGGAGAAAAGGTAAATAATCAAAATCTGATAGACAGTTTTGCGTATATAAGTACTATGGGAGGTATTTCACAAAGATTGGCTGGAGATTCATTTAACGCTTTTCAAGATAAATTGGCATCTGTTGGTACTAATCCAGATATAGTATCACAGTTTGGTTCCATTGCTGCGTTACATGCAGCGGGGCAAGTTGAGGTAAATAAATTTAAACAAGCACAAGATTATATAAATAAACTTAAAAGCGAACAACGTAATTTAGAAGACGAAATATTAGCATTACAAGAAGAAGAACAAACGAAACCTGAAAATACAAAGAGGTTACAAGAGATAGCTGAAAGAATGACCAGTCTCAACAGTGAACTAAGTGATGCTGTTAATAAAAAAGATTTATATTGGAATTCTATTTCTGATAATTTTCAACAAAAGTTAGGTAGAACAGGCATATTACCTCAAATAGATTTTGATAATTTTAATAATAGAATTGGAGATTTAAAAAATTTATTGAGAGATAATGAGAGTATATCTCAATTTGATAAAATAGAATTAGATAAACTATTACAACAATACGATAATGCTAATTCTACATTCAAATCTTTTGCTCAATTGGGACAAGCCATGGCAGATCCTAAGTTTACGTATAAGGTTTATAACGGATTATTTTCAGGATTAAGAGCTAAGAATAAATCGTTGAATGAATTGACGAGAGATACATTAGTAAATCTATATAGTCAAGATATAGATGTATCTGAAATATTGATGGCTAATCAACCTATTGCATCACCTATAACAGATGATGTATATAACTCAGTTAGTAATGATTCTAATTATGAAGTATCAGATGATGTAATAGATTTTATAGCAGATAAAATCAAAAGAAAAAAAGATTTATCTGATAGAGAAAGGAAAGTATATAATAATTATAAATCTAAGGTAGATGATGTTATAATCGCGAAAGATAAACAAAAAGAAACAGACGATAATGACCCTATTAATTCAGAATCAGATGATATAGATGTTACAGCTTTAAAAGCTAAACTTGTAGATATACGTAATGAAATTCGCGAATTGAAAAATGGAATAATAAGTATAGGTATTCAATACAAATATGATGTACTTCAAAGAGTTATTGAACGGGAAATGGACCCTGAAAGAATAGCGCAACTCAAGGGTTATCAAGAACTTCTTTTTTCAGATAGAATAGCTGAATTAGAATCACAGATAGAAGAAATAGAAGAACCTCTGAATAAGCAAAATTTAGAAAATAAAAAACAAACGTTGAAAGATGAGATTGGTAAACTCAAAGATAAAATTATAAGAGAAGTTATAGCACGAACAAAAGGGTTTAACAATAATGATGATATTGATAAGATGTCTATTTATGAATTAGAAAAAAAGATTAAATCTTATGATGAAACTCATAATGAAGAATTAAAAGAAGAATATGAAAAATTAAAAGAATTATTAAACAAAAGAATAGCCGAGCTATCTAAAGAACCATATTATACGGAAGTCGAAAGATTACGCAAATTAGAAAAAGAGTTGAAAGATTTAGATAGTATCCAAAAAGAACCGTTTGATCCGAAAGCCGAATATGGTGCGCAGTTACAATGGGTGGTTGATAATATTGATATTTTAGATTTCAACAATGCGGATGATTTGGCTAATGCTAAAAAACCCAATGTTGAAAGTATACGTAGGTATAAAGCTTTAGTTAATAAACAAACGAAAACTAAAGAAGATAGAGACGAAATTGAAAAGTTAAGAAAAGAACTTCTTCCATTTACTATTATACTTAATAGTGAGTTCGATGGTATTCCGTTGATTGATATAATCGAAGCTTATAATCAATACAAAAACTATCAAGATATAAACGAAAACCAAGCTAATAATCGGAATTCCGAAGAAGCTATAAATGATTCTGATTCGAACGATGATTTAAATACTGATAATCCTACTTCTAAATCACAGAATTCAGAGGAAGATGATACTAATAAAAATGCAAATCGCGAAAGACAGGATTATGATGAAACTGATAATATAGAAGTAGAGGCGTTACCGAGAATGATTGGTAAAGTACAGTACGAACAACAATCTGAACCTGAATTTAGATCAGCTATTGTGGGATTAACATATGACGGAGCTTATATAACTGGAAATGATAAGAATAAAAAGATATTCCATATAAAATTAGGGACCATATTAAAATCAGCATTATATAAAGGATTGAATATTACGCTACAAGAAATTGGTACAGATAAAAAGGGTAAACTAAAATTAGGAGGTCACATAGAGGTAACAGAATCTAATTTAGAAGAATTAGCAATTAAATATGATAACTTCGGAGGGGTTAAAATAAATATTGGAAATGACATTGTATTGCACAAAAGTAAGAATGAAGTATCGTTCGGTGTTATAGGAGATATAGAAGGACTATTGGGTCTAAAAGCATTTGCGATTACAGGTCAACCTACATCATATAATCTATTATATGAACAAAAAATTGATGGAACGTTAGGAGCTAAAGAATCTGAATTTGAAGTTAAACGTAAAGGAAATGTAATTCCTTTCAACAGACAAGTTTTGAATTCATTGGGTAAAGGAGATATTGTTCAGTTATTTTTTGATGTAAATGACGATTATAATAAAACTTTATCAGAAGAAGAATATGTTACTAAAGGTAATATTTATGTTATGAAGAATGGCAGCTTAGTAAATATTCTAAAAGCAAACTGTAAATATGAAACAGATTCAGAAGATTGGAATAATCTTCGGGAAGTCCGCAGGAGAGTTGTAGAAAATAGTTTAAAAAATGGTAAAGGAACTCAAATTAAACTTAAAGGTTCTTTTATGGGATTGCCGATTATTAATCTAAATTCAGATGGGAGGATTGTGACTTATGATAATTTAGATTCTAACGATAATGTCATCGGATACGGATATGTAGATAAAGATGGAAATCATGTATATCATGATAACTTAAAATTGAGTAGTGTAAATACGCAGTACACAAACCCATATGGGGAACGAGGAGTTATAATACCAATTGTTGTATTTAAATATGAGGGTAAAAACTATACCTTTCCGATAGTTTTAAAATCCAAACATATAGATGTTACAAATGAGTTGGATGCACTTTTGAATGATGATAGTCTATCTGATTCTAAAAAGAGGATGAGTGTTAATTTATTGTTAGAGAAATATGGCATTCAGTCGAAAGAATTAGCTTGGACAAATCAAAATAATACGTTGTCTAAAATAAGAGAAAAGTTATCTGATGTCATTGACGTAATAGATATTGCAGACAGTAAATCTTTTAAAGAGGCTGAGAAATCCAGTTTTATAAATTTAGATGAACCTTTTATGAATTCAAAGTTGATATTTGATTTTGATACAGCTAAAGAGTTATTAAGAACTGTTAAAAAACGAAAAATTATAAAAACAAAACCTATAAATAAAAAAGGAAAGAATAATAGTGACGAAAATATATGTTAATTATTAGATTAACATATTTGGAGATTTATCTATAATTCTATACATTTGTATTATGGCACAAGCATGTGAATTACATATAACGGCAGAAGGAAAACTTAAAGCTAAAACATATCCTAAATTGATGGATTCTGTATTAGATTATGTAAACGATAATATAGAAGAAGCCAAATCTTTATATGGATTGACAATATCGGATGAATTTAAGAACTATATAGGTAATAATAAACCTACTTTAACTGATTTATTGGAATACGTAGATGTTTATAATAGTTTCGAGAACGAAAAGTTAACTCCGGTTGACTTGAAGTTCATGACGGATATTACATTATCCGATACAGAAAGAGATAATATTTTGGATAATTACGTATCGTCTTTTACGGTAGATGGTACATTTGGTTTAGATAAAACATCTTTGGAGAAAGGTGGACTATTTACAGATTCTGAAATACTCCAGATATTAAATACAAGTGAATCCGATATTGATAAGATACAGTCTATATATTATAAAATACAAAATTCAGATATAAGTTTCGACAATGTAATAACACCTTATGTTATTTCACAAGAAAATACTATTGGTAAATATAATCCAGATGTTTATAGAAAAACGATATATGATAACTACATTGGTCTTGAAACTAAAGAAGATGTACTTAACAAAGCAGCTGAGATACAAGATGCAGTATTATTGAATAATCCTGTATTAGTAGAAAGTATATTATCGGATATTCAAGATAAACAACAATTAGTTCAATATGATGTTAGTATTTCATCAGACGGAAATTTAGAATTTGATAGTAGAAAAGTTAATAATAATATAGTAAGTCTTCAACAGACCTTAGATGTCAATCAGAATTTCGATGATGTATTATTTAGGATAAATTCTATATTAGAAGATTTGGATAGAGGTGAATTAAAAGATATTGAAACTTTAGAAGATTTATTTGCTGAAAAAGGAATTAATATTAAAGGTTTCAATAATATTACTACTTATCGTACTTCCGAAGAAATATCTGATTATCTAACTAGTCTTCATAATTTGATATATGATATTCAGAATGCGAAGGGTGATATAGAAACTTTGAAAGAATCATTAGAGGAATACGATAAACATTATAAAGATTTTTTTGGAGACGATTTTGTTCTCGAAAAGAAAACTATATATAAACTAGAGAACGAAGGAGTATATATGAATATTGAGACGTCTATTCCAGAGCATCTTTTATTTAGCGCAAAATCGGTAATAAGATATGAAGATAATATATATCGCAAAATAAGGGATAATAAGTCTTTAGCAGATTTGTATGAGATGATTTATGCAACTAATGGGTTGCTACCCAAATCTGTATTTTCTGTTGAAGTAAAAGATGATAATAAACGTATTGCAATGGAATATATCGATAGATACGTTTCTGATAAATCTAAATCTCTATTAACATACAAATCTGTTGATTCAGAAGTACTTAAAAAAATAATAGCATATAAGATATTGACTGGAGCAACTTTGGAAAGAGATGTGAATGATATAGATGAATCTTATCTCCGAAATGAATATATAGACCCTGATAAATTTTTAATAGACTTTAATAAAAAAATATTAAAGTCAGATGAGTTATCAGATTTATTTTATTATTCCGAACGAGGGTTAGAAGCTAAAGTTGGAATAGGGGATTATACTAAGATACTATTACAATCTTTATTAACGGAGCAAGAGTATTCGGATTTACAACAATACTCTTTAATTTCGGGAAATGAATCGTTATCATCATTAACCCCCGAATATGAACCAATAGTAACAGCGGATCGTAATGTTTTACGGAATTATTATGCTAATAACATGAATGTGTTGGATGAATTAAATAATCCGTATAGTATTGTAGGTTATACAACTGCGATAGTTGATAATATAATAGAACCTTTTGTAAAAATAAAAGGAGAGTTATATGAACAATTGGAACCAAATATATATGAATTGGTAGATATAGTAGAAGATAGATATAAAAATTACACATTACAACAACCTAAACTATCTTTATCAGAATCTGAAATTAAAAATCATATTAACGATGATGAAGTAGATAATTCAGATGTAAAAGTGGAAGTCAAAAAAGGAAGAGTAGAAAACGAAGAAAATATAGAATTTTGTTAAAATGGGAGAAAAAACTTGTGTAGTAAATAGAGATAATAATGGTGAAGTAGTATCGGTATTGGTTAGAAATCCCGATAATAACCCTGTGAGTAATATGATAGATATTGCTGTTATTAGGAATAATGGTAATACTTTGGATAAAGCACCTAATGGGAAAGATTCGGTATTATTCAAATCTTTTGTAGATGCGGGGTATAATTATAATGATGCTATTACTGAAGTTTCTAAGGTTTATAGTGATGATTTTTTATCAAAATTTGGAGATTGGTTAAATCCAAATGATAGTAATGTTTCCAAGGTTGTTGATGAAAATGGTCAACCCAAAGTTGTATGGAGTGGGCAAACAGAAGATATATCAGATTATTTGGGATTTGATACAATATTCGATGATAGTGGTAGCAAGCGTTTCGATAATAGCGCCTTTTTCTTAGAAAATAAAAAAACAGCAGATAGTTATGCTATGCCAATGGTAATGACTAGAGAACAAGCTGCTAAATATAAAATTCCATATAGAGAAGCAGTACCCGTATATCTGGATATTAAAAGTTTCAGAGAAGTTCCAGAGAACAGTTATAAAATTATCCCGGATATAGAAGAAAAAGGAATTGATGATATAGATGGATATGTAGGTGGTACAATACATGGTGCTGAAGGAAAGACATGGTCTGTAAAAAACGGAAGTCAAGTTATATTACCTAATAATATTGATATTAGTATAAAACCAGATGATATTAGATATTCTTATAATACAGGTCAAAGACCAAATGCAATAGGTCAATATACGTTTAATGACATTATCGAGAGGCTCAAGAAAAGTATTAATGCTGATGTTATATTTTATAATAGTTCTAATATAAATAATATAATTCGAGAGAGTGGGGTTGACCCGCTTAAATTAGACCCTGCCAAGTTCATGGGATTACACGGGTCTCCAGTTTCTTTTGATAGATTTTCAAATGATGCTCTAAAAGATAGTCATTTACTATATGGGCATGGTCATTATTTTGCGTTGGATGGGACGATAGCATATAGCTATACTGGTAATGGAAAGGGTTATATTTATAAAGCCGAATTTCCAAAAGATATTAAATTATTAGATTTATCTAAACCATATAGTGATACCGATTTACTTAAAATAAAGAATTATTTAAAAGAAGACCCGACGTTACATAAGATAATGATTGATAAAATATCTAATCAAAAAGAAGTAGCATTAGGTATAATTGATTATATATCAAGAATTTATCAAGAATCGGGTTTAACGGAACCGGAAGCTAATGTTAAAGTTTCAGAATTAAATAATAAACTATTCGGGTATAAAGGTAATATAGCTAAGGTTCGTAATACAATAGATGATTCGACGACAGTAGTTATATACGATAGTTCCGATATAAATATAACAGATAAAAATAAAATATACCCTCTTGACCTATTAAAAGAACAAACTGAAGTTTATGGTTTTGTAACACCAGATAGGAAAGTTGCAATAAATACAGATATGTTCAATGCCAATACACCTATTCATGAATTCGCACATTTGTGGTGGACTTTGGCACCATCTGGGTTTAAGAAACAGATAACCAAGTATTTAAAGAGTACGGGTGCTTTAGATGAATTGAGATTTCCTTATAATAGGTTGACAGATGAACAAAAAGCAGATGAAGTATTTGTAAGATATGTTGCTAGTAGAGGAGAGGAATTATATCATCTTGGGGATGAAGCTAAACCTAAGAATAAAACTGTAATTCAAAAGATAGCTGCTTACATTAAAGATTTTTTCAAAAAAATTGTAAATGCTTTTACTGGTCAGAATATTAGTGAAGAAACATTTCGAGAAATGGTTGACACTGCGGCTAAGGATTTATTATTTGGTGAAAAAGGTAGAACAGCAAAAGGCGCTAATGATGATAATTATAGAGCAGATTCGAAAAATAAAGAGCTTACCCGTATAAAAGAAGAAGCAATCAAGAATGGAACATTCATGAAAGCGCCTAATGGTGTGAATACCAATTTGAATGAAGAACAATGGTTAAAGGTGAGAACAGAAGCTTTTAAAAATTGGTTTGGAGATTGGGAAAATAATCCGGAAAATTCGTCCAAAATTATCGACGAAAATAGAGAGCCGAAAGTAGTATATCATGGTAGTGCAATATCTGACATAACGGAGTTTGACAATGTTTTCGGACGACGGGGTATTTTTTTTACAGATAATCTAAAAGTTGCAGAAGATTACAGAGAGAATAGTAAAGGTAAAATTTACCCAGTATTTCTAAATGCACGAGACGTTGCCGATTATGATGTAGAAGGTAAAATGTATTTTCAGTTAGATACTGATATTGATGACTGGGTAATTGATGAAAAAAATGAAGGTAGAGATGGTGTTATCTTCAGGAATATTATCGATCCTAAAGATTCAGTAACAAATAAAAAAGGAATACCGGCTGCTACCGATTATATTGTATTTGAATCCAATCAAATCAAATCTGTGGATAATATTGGTACATTTGATGCTAATTCTAATGATATTAGATTTTCAGTTAATGAAAAACCTGAATTTATAAATTCAAAGGTATACGAGTATCTTAAAACTCTTCCGTTTGTAACATCTGAGATGGCGTTGGATATGTATAAGAATATATATTCCAGTGATATGGATTACTGGAAAAATCCAGATGGAGCATCTGATTTAAAATTAAATCCTCGTACAAAAGAGCCGCAGGTGTATTTCAGGTCTGAATCTGGTAAGGTATATGATACCATTTTGAGTGCAATGAGGAATTCATCAACAGGGTATGAAATAGGATTTAAAACTAAAGATGGTGAATTTAAAACCGTTGGAAGTGTGCCTATATATAATAATACTGCTGACATTAAAAGTAAAGTACAAGACTTTATTAAACAAGGTATGTTAAAACCTTATACAGATGGTGATAATGTATATGAAGCTGAAGATAGTATAGCAGCTGAAATGATTGAATCTAATTTAATTTTAAATAAACCTTTTGATTATGTAAGAGAAGGTAATTTCTTTAGATTCATATCGGGAGAAGATAATAATGATAATACTGAAGATATTACATTAGAAGAAAGATTTGAAAAACTCAAGAAATTATTAGGTTCAGCAGATGCTATAAAGATTATTACAAATTCTGTATATTTAGATAAACTAAACGGAACGCCTACTAAAAAAGATGTGATATATGATAAATCACAGTTATATCAGTTTTTGGAGAATTTCATGAAGAAAGTTGGTATAAGTGTGACAAGCATTGATAATTATAAAAAAATATACAATGCTAAAAATGGTATTGAACCAGATGCTGAGGCTTTTGTAGATATATGGAACAAGATTATAGCATTTAAAGATGGTAAAATTACGTTGGATGGGTTATCTGAAGAAGTATCACACTTTATAATAGAAGCATGGGACCAAAATGAAATCCGAAGATTACTTCAATATATTTCTAATACATCGTATTATACGCAATATGCCGAAACATATCGCAATATTTATTCTAAACAAAATTCTGATCCTGAAGTTGTAGAAGAATACGTACGTCGAGAAATTTTAGGTAAAATGTTATCGGAATCTTTGCAAAAGGATTTTACGACAGAAAATAAATCTGAAGTAGAACGAAATATTTTTCAAAGGTTAATGGATATTATCAAAAGATTTTTCGGATTTATTAGCAATAAAGTCGGTAAATCTGAAAAAAGTGAAATTGATTTTTTCACAAGTCAAATTCGAGATTTATTATATAACGAACAATTAGCCGAAAACTTGACCAATTTAGACCCAAAGTCTGATGTTGAGATAATGTATTCTATTTCGGAAGAGGCGATGAATGATTCTAAAAAAGCAGATGATTATACCAAAGGTGATAATGATAACTTAAAAGACGCTGCAATCATATTCAAAGAATCATTTTTAAAAGCTAAATCATTACTTGATGAACTCAGAAAATATGATAAAAATGCTAATATTCCGTTATCATTGAGAGTAAACATAAAAGTATTGATAGATAAACGAGATTCTTTGGAAATGTTGAAGGCGGTGGCTATTAAAAATAATGCTGGTAAGGATTTAATTGATATGATGAATGATACTTTGAATACTATCGGGGAATTATCAGGTATGCTCAAAGTATTAGAAAATGTAGATGTGGAAAGCTTTACAGAAAGCTTATTTGACGATTTGGGTATTAATAGTCAAACTTTACGAGATGACTTAAAAGAAAGTGTTATAAATAGCATGATGAATACACAAAAGGATATTAATTTAATTACCAAGTTATTCGGACATGTTGGTAAAATCTCTAATGTATTTATAACATTAATGAGCGGAATTGTTAAAAAAGTTTATAATGATTCTACTATGGATACGAATGCTGATTTCAAGAAATATGTTGAGCGGTTAGTACCTTATCAAAATTTGATAAATAAATTTAAAAAAGGAGGTAATTTTATATCAAGTGTAGATTCAGATAAAATAGAAATAGCAAAAAAAACTTATGAATATGAAATTCGTAAAAGCATCAATGATGAGGTAATTACCGATTTGAGTTTAGAAGATTTCCTGAAAGATTATGATAATATCGGTAAAATAGAAAAAGGTACGTCTAATTATTACAGATATGATTATTTTTATAAAAAGAACTATGCTAAGAATGAATGGGCTGAAATAGACAGAATACCGTACTATGATATGTTTATTTCAAATATGGAATTAATAGAAGGTGTTGAAAAATTAGAGAACGGCATTGGAGAGTTATACATATATTTAAAGAATCTTTCTGATTCGCGGAGTAAAACTGCAAATAATTCAACCGCAAGAAAACAAAATAATGAATTTTGGGTTAGAGATAGAAGACAAAAATCTAATATTTTTAATAGAGACGGTTCATTGAAAAAAGGTTTGATATTTGAGAGTTACGGGAAGTTAAAGAGTAAAATAGAAAGCGGGGAAATTAAACCTGAAAATATTGTATCAGTAAATCCTAAGTTAAAGTTAAATAATATTGCAGATAGTGATTATATTGTAGTAAAAGGTGATGTTGATGCAGATGGGTTATTGGCTTTTAATTTATTAAAATGGAATAGTTTGAATCTATCTGAAGTTAAAGATAAAGATTTAATACGAGAAAACTTTGGGAAAGAATATCAAAATAAAAAGAAGCAGTGGAATAAACTCGAAGAAGGTGAGCGTGGAGTTGCTGCATTGAATTGGGTATTAGATAATCTGCAATTTGACATGTCAGATGAATATTGGGAAGCTTTCGCTAATAATACAGGTCTTAATATAGACCGATTGTTGAAAGTTGCTCATAAAAGAGATATTACTGATATAACAAGACTTGAAGATGATATCAGAAAGAATAGACAACAAAGGTCTAATATTTTGAAGATGTATAAAAAAGTAAATGATATTCGCGAAATAGATGCTGATATTATATCTTCCGATGATAAATTGTTATTAGAAACCTTAGATAATGAATATTCTAATTTACGTAATGAATTAACACCATATTTTGAAGAGTATAATATAGATATATATAAGAGTGGAGATTCAGATAGCATTATCAGTATGAATAAATCATTCTATGATATTTTTGAAAAGACGATTGGTATTCGATATGAAAACTCAACATTGGCTCAAAAGAAACAATTCTTTTCTGGTAACGACGGTATGAGTGCCGACAAGTATAGTATATTTTTAAGTTTTAGCAAAAAATTATTATCAGGTAAATCTAATAACAGCTCTGATATAGAAAGATACAGAACGTTAGCTAAAGACCCTAATAATAATGATTCGATTTTAGAAGCATATCTTGAAGCAAATGCTCCAATATGGTACAAGAGATATGATGTCAATACTGAATATGGTAACTTCTTGAGAGATATAGACGACGGTGTTGTAAATATTGAAGATATAATCGATGATTATCTTCGTACAGGTAAATTTATGTATAACGGTAAAGAAATGGATATGATGCAAATAAGCCCATCATTTCGTTATGCAATGGATATTGGTAAGAGTACCGAAGAGTTATATGAAGATTATCAAGCTGAAACAGATTTGATGGCTAAATATGAGTTGTTACTCCAAATGGCTCGTTATGATAAACTCAAAAATGTCAAAACCGAAAATATAGATTGGATTCTGAAGAATCCTGAAAACCTGAAAGTATATATCGGAATGATGGATATTCATTTGCGAAATTTGGAAAATAATTCAGCATTAAAACCGTCTAATATTTTTCTAAGACCACAGATGCGTAAAGAAAGTTTAGAACGTTACGAGCAATTTGTAAAAAAAGGGAATAAAAAAGAACAGGTAATAGATGCACTTAAAGAAAGATTTCAGTATAGAGAAGACGATTTTGAAGATTCTTATAAATCATATACAATTCCTAAATATGGGATATATAGAATAGACCCAGAAGAATTGACAGATAACGTATTTGGTAGTTTGATATGGAGTAATTCTCAATCCAACTTATATAAAAATAGAGTATTAAATTATGAAAAAGCTTTGAAAGCCATGACCGCACTTGAACAACAGAAGTTTAAAGGCAAACAAGCTAAAGAAACAAACTCATATTCAGTTATGAAAGAAATGTTGGATTATAATTTTTATGGAAAGACTACTACTATGAAAATGGAAACAACAATTTTGGGTCAAAAGATAGATTTAGCTAAAGTATTGATGGCTTTCAGAAATACAGCAATTGGACAAGCGTTAGGTTTCGGACCTATAATTGCAATTACAAATGAAACATCTGGAATAACTCAGCATCAGATTATGAAGTGGGTTGGTAAACAGATATATTCCCCAGCGGATGATAGAGCGTTTAAGTTTTTAGCACCAATGATAGGGGATTCCGCGAAAGATATAGGGTCGTTGGTACCGGCGAGTAAATTAAATAAAATATTATATTCGTTTGGAATTTACAATATAGAAGATAGATTTAAAAATTCGCAATATAATTCTACATATAGATTAATGCCTGAAGCTTCGTTTAGTCTAATGGCAATGGGTAATTTCACATTACAATCTCGTGTAGCATTAACTAAATTGATGGAAATTAGATTGATAGACGGGAAGTTCAGAACATGGCGTGAGTTTAACATGGATGAAAAGAAAGCCAATCCAAATCAATCTCATAAAGAAACAAGAGCTAAATTTGACCAATATGCTGAGAAGAGTGCATTTGACTACCTAAACGATGACGGGGGATTTGATACAGAACGTCTCGAAAAAGATGGTTACACGGGTGACTTGAAGAAAGACAAAAGTAGAATGATGTCTCAAATCCAAGATGTAGGTGAACAAGTAACGATGGAAATAAAGGCTCATAATGAAGGACAAGGAGCTAGAGACCCATTATGGTCATTTGCATTATCGCTGAAAAAATGGTTAATATTGGCTAATACAGCTATGTTTTCTAAGAAGAGAATAGATATAGAAACGGGAGGTGAGGAAGAAGGGTTAATGTATTCTTATCAATATTTGGTTGATTTAATCCGTGCTGGTCTTAAGGATAACAACGATTTCGTAGGTGCTTATAATAATTTAAAAGAATATCAACAGAAAAACCTAAAAACAATGAGCGCCCTTAGTGCAACAATGGTTGTTTTATTTGCATTAGCGTTTATGTTGAAAAAAATGGCAGATGATGATGAGAAGGATAATTATGCTTTACAACTTGCCAGTTATATGATGCTCAGAAACTTAAATGAAACATTTTCGTCAAATATCGGGGTAGGTAATTCAGTTTATGAGGCACTTCAAAGCCCAATAATGCTCGCAAGTACAGTAGGTAATACACCATCTATACTCAAACTTGGGGATATAGGTCAAGATGTGACAAAAGGTAAATATAAAGGCATGGATAAATATTTATCACATTGGGTTAAATTAACAGCTGCTAAGAATATATATAGTTTGAAATCTGCTGAAGCGTTGGGCGAGACGAGAAAAGGGTATGAATACTTTACAGCTAAGAATGCTTTGTATCATATTTTTGATTTGATGCCAAAAGAAGATAAAGATGATAAATAATAATGGTTAAAATTTTTAAGAGATGTGTAATTGTTGCTTAGAAGAGAATAAATGTACATGTACAGGTAAATTCAAATATGCTTATGAACAATATTTAGAAGTAGAAAGATTGAGATTGAAAGAAGAAGAGTGTAATATACCTGATAATACCTATGGGTTGAATCCGTACGTATTCGATAATTCAGCGGATAGAGTATATTTAACTTATTCAGGTAAAGACAGATTGAGATGGTTATCTGAAGATAGCATGGTTCATCCATCCAGCGATAAAAGATGTACATAGATTAATCTACTTTAAATCAGAAAGTTATAATAATTTTACAAAATTAATCCTTATTATTATTGTGTAGTAAGGATTTTTTATATACTTTTGTTGAAACAAATTCCTTAAAAGATGTCTGACAATAAAGTAGTAAAACTATCCGATTACACAAGTTTAGATTCCGAATTTATTCAGAATTGTAAAGCTGGTATCAAAAAATTAGAAGATTTTGTAGAAAGGTATGTCCAGATTCAAGAATTAGAACCTATTGAACAAATCCGAGAATTAGAATCCTTGAAAAGAGAACATGGTGCATATTTGACATATTTTTTGCGTTTTTATTCACAAGTAG
This sequence comes from Lachnospiraceae bacterium, assembly GCA_031263035.1. Taxonomy (GTDB): domain Bacteria; phylum Bacillota; class Clostridia; order Lachnospirales; family Lachnospiraceae; genus JAISGP01. The sequence goes on from JAISGP010000151.1 coordinate 105,368, forward strand.
CAATGTATCGTGAGAATGGGGAATTTTTAGCATCAGAACGAAAAACATTAAAAAGTCAGAGTATTGAAGAGCTAACTCATTCTGGAACGAATATAACCACGGCGGATAAGATAGTATATGGTTATGATAAATATAAAACTTCAATTGTAGATATACAATCTATTCGTAAATTTCTGATATATGTTTACGAAACATACGATCAGCATAAGAATATTATAACACGGAATATTCATCAGTCTATATCGGTGTTACAAAAAGAACTTGAAAACAATAAAAGAACCCAAATTTAATTGATTAAATGAACAAAGCATTACAAAACGTGGATATTGAAAAAATATTATTTTTTGATATTGAAGTAGTCAGGAGGAGTAAGGAACTTGATATTAATTCAAGGGAGTTTGAATTATATCAAAAAAAAATCCGAAATAGAGAAACAGATGAGTTACTGCCAAGTGCGGAAGTTGTAGAAGATTATCAAAGGCGTGCTGCATTAAAAATGGGGTATAATAGGATAGTTTCGATTGGTGTAGGTTTTGTTAAAGGGGATGATGCCCATATAAAAGCGATAGACCAAGGAACTGAAGAAGATATAATTCGAGAATTTTGTAAAATATCTCAAAGTTTTGATTATATTTGTGGTATGAATATTATTGCGTATGATTTGCCTATTATAATTACAAATGGCGTTAGATACTTTAATATTGTAAATACGCTTCCCGATAGGTTTAATACATCTGGTAAAAAACCATGGGAATTAAAAGCTGTAATTGACTTAATGGAACAGTTTCGTGGAACCCATTATGCTAATACAAGTTTAGATGAGATATGTTTTCATTTTGATTTGCCGAGTAGCAAGACAGAGCTTGATGGGAGTAAAGTAAGTGATGAATATTGGAATAATGGTGTCGCAAAAGTATCAGAATATGTAAAACAGGATGTATTAGCGAATATAAACATATTAAAAAAGATGAGGTTCGAACCCATTTTTGATAGTTTTAAAGACCGAAGTACAAAATTAGAATTACAGAATAATATCGACTTAACATTCGGCGATTCTTCAGTATTAGAAAAGATATACAGAGATGATAATTTGAACGATAACGTTGGTGAATTGAAATCGATGATATCTGCAAAGAAACTAACCTTAAAAGATAAAAAGAATCTTCAAAATATCTTGGAAGGAGTTTATATTAGGTCTGAGTTTATGAAAGAAGATACTCCCGATATAATTGAAAAAAAGAAAACCGAAATACAAACCTTTATAAAAACATTATAATAAAATGATTACAGTATTATTGAGCATTTCGATATTTGGATTGTTTATATTAATAAAAATAAATTATCCTGAATTTAAATATAATTACAACGTATGGCGATACCGTACTAAACTAAATAAATTTGAAAAAATTTTGATAAATTCTAATTATACATTGGAACAGAAAACAGACATATATCAGATATTTGAAAGAGATTTATTAAATATTGTAAAAAGAAATATAAATTTTGCAAATTTTGATTCATATTCTGATACTACGGATTTACTCAAATTAATGGACGTTAAATTTAAAATGATAGTCGATAAAGTAGTTGGAGAATGGTGAGATATATAATGTCAATTTTGTTCGTTATCATTATTTCTGTGACAATTAAAGCACAGAATAATATAGATAGCTTAACAATAAGAGAACGTAGATACAATATTAACGTAATACGAGTACAGAATGAAATAAACAACATAGTACAGTATATAAAGAAATCGGATTATACCTTAGAACAGAAAGTTGAAATATTGAGAGTATTTGATAATACTATTATTAAAAGTATAAATTCCAGAAAAGGTATAAATTTCAGTTCTGATTATACAACAAGAATGATAATTCGATATATAGATAATAGTTCAATAATGATTATACAACAAATAACAAATGAGTAAATTAATATTACCAAGAGTTTTTAAAGATACCAGCAAAGATGGTAAATATAAACATCTAATTGGTAAACCTAAACTTAGTTATAGTCAGATAACATCGTGGAAAGATGCCAAATATCACTACGATTACATCAAACAGTATTTTGTAGGTATAACAATGGATAGTGGTATATTTGCACAAGCTGGCACGGATTTTGGTACAATGGTGGAATGGATAGGTAACGGTAGAGTTGGTAAAAAACCACAGGCTATTATTCTAACACAGTCTAATGTCGAAGAAGTTGCAGAAAAGGTAGAATATAAACCTAATTCTATATACGAAGACTTAATAGTAGTAGATTGCGGGGATTTTGTGATAGAAGGTTATGCCGATAGGTGTACCTATTATGAAGATACAAAAGAGATTGAGATACTTGATTATAAAACGGGTAATATGTCTAAACCTGATAAGTATAAAAGTAATGATTATATGCAAACCCGATTATATGCTTACCAAAAAGAAAACGACGGGTATAATGTTAAGAGTTGTGGGGTTGAATTATTTGACAGAAAAGGGAATGGTTCTGAAAAATATCCTATCAGATTAACAGGAGAGTTAATGAAAATAGATACACCTTATAACAGAGATGAAGTTGAAGAATGGTTGAAAAATGATATTTCTAAAATAGCCAGTGAAATTTCAGATTGTTATAAAACATATTTGAAAATATTTAAATAATAATGATAGATTTTTACATTCTTACTCTCAATAAGGCTATTTGAGCATCATCTGATGTTAGAGACTGGATAGTCCCAAAGGATATAGATAATGTAAATCGCGATAGTATCATTAAGGATGCTTGTAAACTGATAGGTATTGAATTATGTTAGATACTCAATTTCAATATTATCCTGCTAAGGTATATGTTACAAAGCCGTTAGGTATTATAACCTTGCGGCGAATGTTGGAATCTATCCGTAACCCTAAAGAAAATATAAAAGAAGTTTTAAGGAAGATACAACAAGCGACAAAGGACGGTAATAATGAATTAAAATCTAAGTTGAAATCCGAAAATCTATTTTATTTTACCCCATCTGTTATGAGCGATGGTTTAGGTAGAAGGTATGAAAATGTAATGGATTATAATGGTTTAATGGTAGTAGAATTTGATAAGATAGCTTTTGCGGAAGAATTAAAAGTAGCATTATTCAAGGAGATTAAATCTATAATTGCAGCATTTATTTCACCAAGCGGAATGGGTTGTAAGTTTATAGTTAAAATTCCTAAACCTAAAGATAAAGATGAATATAAAGAATATTTTTGTGGATTAGCCTATCATTTGGATAAAATAGAAGGTTTCGATATTGCTAATTACAATCCTCTTTTACCTTTATTTTTATCGTGGGACCCTAATATTTTAATAAGAACTGATGCTAAGACGTGGACAGGTAAAGGGGAAAAAATAAATGCTTTTGATTTAAATAAACCTATTTCAAAAGAATTGGTTAACCAAGATAAATCAGAATTTGAAAAAAAATACGTATTGAAGATTATAAATAAGATGTTTGATTCAATTTACGATAATGCTCATCCTCAGGTAATTTCAAAGAGCTTAATAGTGGGAGGCTATATAGCATCAGGATATATTACAGAATTTGATGCAATATCGCTGATAAATTCTAAAATAGAGTGTAATTCGTATATGGCTAAAGATGTAAGAGGCTATAAACGAACTGCATTAGAGTTTTTAAAAAAAGGACAATCATCTCCTGTTATACTTCATACAGAGAACAAACTTAGAATAGTTTAATATTAAAGAAATGACGCTTACTCAATTATTTATTTTTATGTTATTATTTCATTTTCTTGCGGATTTCGTTTTACAAACATCTGAACAAGCTCAAAGAAAAAGTGAAAGTTTTAAATTCTTATTGTATCATGTTTTAACATATACTTCAGTTTGGATGATTGCTTTTTTTGTTTTACCTTTAAAACCCGAATTTAATAATATGCATTACTGGTTTATATTTGGGCTTTTAATAGCGGCACCTCATTTTGTGATGGATTTATTAACAAGTCGTATAAAGATTGTAAAGTAGATGAAGGAATTTGTATTAGAATTGAAAAAACAGACGAAATATTTAAGCTTAAATCCCCTGCATTCGTGGCGAAAGAATCTGAATTATTAGAAAAAACGTAGAAAATTTAGAAGACTATGATTAATTTAATATATTAAAAATGATGAAGTTAGCCTCCTTTGAACATATCTACAACAATCATATTATGCCTGATTTTGATATTTTTAAGAATTCGTTTATAAATTATGTTGAAATGCATAAGTTCGATAATTTTAATTTAATTCACAATTTAAAATATTTATTTGATAATTTACCAGATAAATTCATCTATTTCTTTAAAAAATAAAATGGACATTTAAGTTTTGATACAATTTCCTCTGGTGTATTTGAGATATATTATTCAGCTAAATACTCATCAATTTCAATTAGAATTGATAATAACAATGTAGAGTTGAATATAACTTTCGGTGATGATTGAGATGGTTTCAAGTATTCATTGCTTGAATTTGGAATTGAGACTACTTGTAAAAAAATAAATGACGAGATTATTAAATTTCCAACAGAAAACGAAGGTCAATTTTTAAATAGTTATTAACAATACACTATGATTATTAAAATTAATTTTTGACATACTTCCGCTGTTAAAACAAGTGAGATTCGTAATAATATTGGCATGGTTTTTGAATAATCTATCTAAAATAATACTAATAAAAAATCTAAAATAACTATACTAATAGGTATATCAGGTTCGGGTAAATCTACATATGCTCATGAAAAATGGTTAGAAGACCCTTTGAATACCATAATTATAAATAAGGACAAAATTAGAGAATTATTATTTGGATATACAGAAGATAATGTGTATAAATACTATTCTGATCCTAAGATGAATAAATTAGAAGGTATAGTTACCCAAATTGAAAATTCATTAATAACAGAGTGTATTAAATCGGGTAAAAATCTAATAATAGATGCTACACATCTAAAATTCAAGTATTTAAAGCGATATTTGAAATATGACGATATTGACATAACTTTTGTATTTTTCGACACGAATCTGAATGTAGCGATACAACGAGATTCAAAACGAAATCGAAAAGTGGGAGAAGAAATAATTAAAAAGCAAAAAATAAGTTATGATAATTTACGAAAAATTACCATTTCCGAAATCAAAAATTTGGATAACCTCGGATACTCACGCGTATCATTCCAATATATGTAGAGGTACATCTACATGGGAAAGTGAACATGGTCAATCTGTAAGAGATTTCGATGATTCTCTTCAAATGACTGACGAATTAGTCAATCAAATAAATAAAAATGTAAAAGAAGATGATTTATTGATACATCTTGGCGATTGGTCATTCGGTGGTCAAAACAAAATATCCGAATTTAGAAGTAGAATAGTATGTAAAAATATATATTTAGTTTATGGTAATCATGACCATAATATAATTAATAACTCAGAATTCCAATCTCAATTTTCAAGAACAGACCATGTAATGTACCTTAGATCTGAAAATTTAAAATTCTTTGTATCTCACTATCCTCATTATGTTTATCATCAAGGACATCATGATGTTATTCATTTATACGGTCATACTCACGGTTCAATAGAACATGTTGTTAAAGGTAAAATGATGGATGTGGGTGTAGATAACATATTCAAGTTAAAAGGGGAGTATAGACCTATAAATTTAACCGAGATAGAAGAAATAATGAATAAAAAAGATTCATATTTGCCAGACCATCATCAAAAAAATACAAACTAATATAGTAAATCATATTATTAAAATCCGTATATTTGCGCCATGGAAAAAGAATTCAAACTGTACAAAGTGGGAGGTTGTGTGAGAGATGCTCTTTTAGGACTTAAATCTAAAGATATAGATTATACCTTTGAATTTAAAGAAGATTTCATTCAACAATACTTACACAATAAACCCGATTGGTTTTATACGAGGATGAATGATATTTTAAAACAAGAAGGTTTTGAAATATTTTTAGAAACTCCTGAGGCATTTACAACAAGGGCTAAATTCCCCGTTGCACATCAGTTTGAAGGACTTGTAGCTGATTTCGTAATGGCTCGAAAAGAATCGTACCCGAACAAACACAGTCGGATGCCGGTTGTCGAAATTGGAACATTATACGATGATTTGAAAAGGCGTGATTTTACTGTAAACTCCATTGCCTTAGATGAAGAAAATGACGAAATAATAGACCCATTTAATGGTGTTTCTGATATTAACAACGGAGTATTGAGATGTCCGATAGATGCTGAAACATCCTTTAACGATGACCCTTTGAGAGTTTTGAGATTATTGCGATTTAGTCTCACTAAAAATTTTAAAATAAGTTCAGATTGTGTCAAAGCAATGTATAATCCCAAAATGTGGATTAAATTCAATGAAGTAGTATCTCGGGAAAGAGTACGAGAAGAACTACAAAAAATGTTCAAATTTGACACTATGGGTGCTATAAAATTATTGCACTTAATCGAAACAGATATATTAGAAAATGTAGTGTTTAAAGACGATTTATGGTTAAAGCCTACATTTGAAAAAAGATAGTAAACATGAAAGATTTATTGTTAAAATTTAGAAAAAATGAATTTTAGATTAAACTTATTAAAACCATTTATTAAATTCAATGAAAATGAATTTATTTTTGTTCAAATTATTCAAAGACGAAAAGATAATATTGACATGAATCTACCTGTCAAAAGGTTAAAGTCATATTCTTTTTATTCATGGGAAGAACTGGAATCCCAATGCGATGTGTTAAAAGATATTTGTGATTTGAATAACGCAAGATTATATATCAGACTGAATAAACAAAACTCAGTAGATGTATCATTGAGGTGTATTTCGGAGATTGTAGAGAATCTGAAAAATGGAAATCCGCATAAAAATAAAGGAGTATGGGATTCCGTATCTGGTAAGTTGGGGTCAAAAGATTGGTGGCTATTAGATTTAGACCGCGAACATCTTTTTCCAAAAGAAGACATAATAAGAGACTTAACTCAACACTATACTGAAAGATGTGTATTAAATGACGAAACCATATTGTTAAATAAAACAAAATCGGGAGTACATTTGATACAAAACTATTAAATAAATACAATAAGGAATTGTCTTCAAAAGGCATTCCCATTATACAAATTTTGAAAGATACTAATACAATATTATACATTGGTAATGAAAGAGAACAATAATCTAATCAAAAAAGAGTGGTTTAAAAAAGAATATAAACCCAGATTTGTTAAAATTGATAATAAAGATAAATGAACATAAAATTATTGGAACTCTTCTCCGGTATAGGAGGGATTTTAACCGAACTTAAATTTAACTAAAAATGATAAACTTTTATTATGCTTTTGCGGTTGAACGGTCGGATACCGGCTTAGTAGTGGAAGCAAAAAATGAAGATGAAGCAACAGAAATAGCCCAAACAATCAGCGAATTATATTATTCGAATCGAAAGGTACATATATTAAGTGCAGGAGGAGAATCGAGTTATTACAAGGCATATGAAGAGGTTAGTTTTTTCAAGTGGGTAATAACTAAAAATAAATAATAATGGAACATTTTAATATTAAAAAAGGAAGTGAATTAGTGCATGGAGTTTTTATTACAACCGATAAATTATATGTAGATTTAAAATATAAATGGACTTACATTGATTCTAACCTTAACCATAAAACAAATACGTTATATATATCCACGAAAAACGGTGATATTGAGATTAGATGTAAGGGTATATTTCCGAATTTGGAATTTGAGTATGAAGAAGATGACCAATTAGTTTTTAAAATAGTTTGAGATATATGAGTTTCGATAAACTAAACGAACTTCTTAAAGATAACGGAGTTGATATAAACGATGCTGTTAAAACTATAAGTAATTTTCAATCGGGTAAAATTAAACCTATTGAAACTTCTTTAGAACACTTGAATAAAGCTACTTTTGGAGGGTTGATACCGGGAATGGTACTGAGTATAGGAGCAAGACCCAGTATGGGGAAAACCCATACGTTACACCAGTTAAAAAACGATATTTTAAATAAAAAAGACCGAAATATCAGCATGTTACTATATAACTGGGAGATGCCTTGGTTTTCGCTTATACTGATTCAGCTCAAAAAAGCCCTCAAAAAATCGTTTCACGAAATTCTCCACAATCAACCAACAGAATTTGAACTTCAGCATTATAAAGACGTGATGGAAAAGTTCCGTGATTCGCGTTTAACTACGGTATCTAAACCTCTTACTCCAGAGGAATGGAATTATTTGACCCGAGAATGGATAGAAAAAAACTTAGATAAAGAAATTCTCATAGTGGCAATTGACCATTTAGGAATTGTAGTGGGTGATGATAAAACAAAGTCTATCTATAAACTAATGGAATATGAAAATGCAATTAAATTAGATTATCCAAGTAAAGTAGTATTCATAAATCTGTTCCAATTAAACCGTCAAATAGAAGCCATTTGGAGAGCTAAAGATACTAATCCTGTGGGACTTAGAGTAACATCAGAGTATATTTTTTCGGCTGATTCAATAATGCAATACAGTGATATTGTGATGGCACAAGTTATTCCAGAACGTGCTAATATGGAGAAATATGCTTCCGTAAACAGAGAGCGTTATAAACATCTTGAAGAGCATTTTGCAGATGATTCTAATACCACTTCGGAATACGTACGGTTAAAAGGAACTAATAGAATTTATTACGATTACATAAAGAGAAGATTACCTGAAGATGATGAATCTAATCTGTATGCTGACATTTTGAACAGAGAAAAAGAAGAGTTTATCCGAGCTACCTCGTCGAAAGAAAGAGATTATACTGATTTTGATGATGATGAATTGAATTTTTAGAATGAAAATTGTATATTTGCAATATAAGAGATATAAAATGAAACGGTAAAAAATCGTACAATTTGAATTTGTGCAATTTAGAAAATATCCTAATACACCTTTAGATATATATTAAAGAATGTTAATTGAAAATTTCGAAATAACCCCGGGAATTATGGGTTTATTGGTTTTTATTCAGATGAATAAATCGACAAACCCTAATGAATATATTCTAAATATGATTAGAAAGTATGGGTTTGAATTAAAGTCTGATAATGGTAAAAGCACCGTTGACGTATTTGAAGAAAAAGGATGGATAACTTACATTAAAAGTGGTAAAAAAGAACCTTGGTATAGAATACGTTTGACAAAAGACGGAGAGGCAATTATAAAGTCTATTTGGGATAGACCTGTACATCCTCTTGCAAAGTTTACTTTAGATTATACTTACAGCGAGTATATCAGGATAGGAGCAGATGATTTAGCTCAAAAGTCAGGAGAAAAGTTATTACTATATATATCCGATTGGTTGTATTATAAAGAAAATTATAACGAACGGATGATAAAAGCCGTAATAACGTCATATGTAGATAAAAATGCTGATAATAAAAAGTATATGAATAAAATGAAAACACTTTTCTTCAAACCTGTTAATTTGTTTGAAAAAAACTGGAAAAGTGAAGATTCGCCTATTTGTTTGTATATTGATAATAATAAAAATAATATAAAAGAAACCTATCGTAGAATATTAAAATGAAGAAAAATATTGTAATAATTTCAGGAGCTGGAATAAGTGCAGAAAGTGGTATTCCTACATTTAGGGATACAGATGGAATTTGGGAAAAGTATAATCCTGAAAAAGTAGCAAGCAAGTGGGCGTGGATTAATGATAAATCCAAAGTGCTTGATTTTTTAAATTTAATGCGTCGTGAAGTATTAGATAAAGGACCGAATGAAGCACATTATATTATAGCAGATTTAGAGAGAATTTATAATGTTGATATTATAACAACTAATATAGATGATTTTCATGAAAAAGCTGGTTCTACTAAAGTATTACACTTGCACGGAGAAATATTAAAAACAAGGTCATCTAAAAACCCCAATATTAAATATGATGATACTGT
>JAISGP010000153.1 GCA_031263035.1 Lachnospiraceae bacterium
TATATCTCCCTAGTTACATGCCTATTAACATGACAACATATATTTATAGCAACAGGCAACCCAGCTATATGGGTTGGATAAGTTTTAATATGTATTGCAAATGCAGTATTATCTCCACCTAAACCTGCCGGACCAATCCCTAACTTATTTATCTTTTCAAGCATTTCAACTTCCAAATCCTTAACCCAAGAAATATCTGAATGTTTATCACTTTTAACAAGTAATGCTTCTTTTGCCATTTCAGCAGATTTTTCAAAAGTTCCCCCAATACCAACTCCAACAACAACAGGAGGACAAGCATTTGGTCCCGCATCTTTAACTGCTTGAAGAATTGCCTGTTTTACACCATCTATACCTTCAGCTGGTTTAAGCATAAATACCCTACTCATATTTTCAGAGCCAAATCCCTTTGGTGCAACAGTTAATTCAACTTTATCTCCTTCAACTATTTCATAATGAATAACTGCCGGGGTATTATCATTAGTATTTTTTCGAATAATCGGATCACTAACAACCGATTTTCTAAGATAACCTTCTTCGTAACCTTGCCTTACACCTTCATTAATTGCATCTGTAATATTACCATCAACTAAATGAACTTCTTGACCAATTTTCGCAAATACAACTGCCATTCCTGTATCTTGACAAATGGGAATTTGCTCTTCTTTAGCAATATCTAAATTCTTTTTTAATTGTTCTAATACATTTTTACCAACAGAAGAATTTTCATTTTCAGCAGCTTTATATAAACTATTTTTCATATCACTTGATAATTCATAGTTTGCTTCTATACACATTTCTTTTATGTTTTTAACAATCTGTTTTATGCTAATCTCTCTCATGTCTGCCTCATTTAAACAAAACAATCTCTTGAACAAACGTTCTTGATATGTTATTCTTTTATTGTACTTACTTATAGAAAGAAGGATGTGTAAATTTCCTATGGCCCTCAAGTTTTATGAAAGAGGGTGATGCCATGAATACATTAGAAGTATTAACTCTTTTAATTGTAATCTTTTCGGCTCTATCTTATTTAGATAACCATAGAAAAAAATAAGCATCCCGACCGCCTAAAGTTTGGATGCTTAAATAATAAAATCTAATACTGAGGGCCTTCGGAAATTTCCTTCCGTTGACTTTCTATATGGTAATTGTACACTAGAGCTACTTGAAAATCAAGTAGCTCTTTAAATTTTAAAATACTATTTTCTGTTGAGTAATAATAAACAAACCTTAGAAATCCATATATTTAATTATTTAAAATACTAGATAATTCTTGTATCTTTTATTTATTATTCCTCAGTTTCTGCCTCTTCATTTATCTCAGTAATTCCATCTTCATCTGTATCTTTAACTTTTGCCAAAGAAGCAACTTTTTCGTTTTCTTTTAAATTAATTAATTTCACTCCAGAAGTTGAACGACCAATTCTATTAATATCATTTGCTTTCATTTGAATTAAAGTTCCGGCAGTATTAATAAGCATAATTTCATCTTCATCAGAAACTGATTTCATTGAAATAAGATTTCCAGTTTTTTCAGTAATCTTATAACAGCTCATTCCCTTTCCGCCACGATGATGTGGAGTAAATTCATCAATTCTTGTACGTTTACCCATACCATTTTCTGTTACAAAGAGAAGATCAGGTCCTTGAACATCTAACTGCATTCCTATAACTTCATCATCTATTGAAAGATTAATTCCTCTAACACCTCTTGATGTTCTTCCTGTAGCTCTAATATTTGATTCATTAAATCTAATACATTTGCCATATTTAGTTGCTAAGAATACATCACGAGTATTATCAGTATATTTTACCTCAATTAATTCATCATCATCTAATAAAGTAATACCGATTTTACCTTTCTTCTGAACATTTTCATATTCTAAAATAGGTGTTTTCTTAATCAATCCTTTTTTCGTTGCCATAAGGAGATATTCGCCATCTTTATATTCCGAAATCTGAACTCCTGCTGTAGGATATTCTCCCGGTTGAAGCTCAAGAAGATTAATAATGGCAGTTCCTCTAGCTGTTCGAGAAGCTTCAGGAATCTGATATGCTTTCAATCTATAACAACGACCTTTATTTGTAAATATCATCATGTAATCGTGGCTACTAGTCATGAAGAGATCTTCAACATAATCATTTTCAATAGTTGATGTACCTTTAATTCCTTTTCCACCTCTACCTTGTACTTTAAAGTTATCCTTAGACATACGTTTAATATATCCCATATGAGTAAGAGTAATAACAACATCTGTACGTGGAATTAAATCTTCATCATCCATATCAAACTCATCATTATCAATAACTGTTCTTCTTTCATCTCCATATTTATCAGCGATTAAAGTTATTTCATCTCTAATAACACCAAGTAATATTTTTCTATCTCCTAAAATAGCTTTTAATCCTTCAATTGTTTTCATAAGCTCAGCATATTCAGCTTCAAGCTTTTCACGCTCTAAACCTGTAAGAGCACGAAGTCTCATATCTACAATTGCTTGACTTTGTCTATCAGTTAAATTAAATCTATTAGATAATTCTTCTTTAGCTTCTGCAACATTTTTAGAACCACGTATAATCTTAATAACTTCGTCTATATTATCAAGAGCAATAAGTAATCCTTCTAAAATATGAGCACGTTCTTCAGCTTTATTTAATTCGTATTTAGTACGTCTTGTTACAACTTCTTCTTGATGTTGCAAATAATATTTAAGCATATCAAGAATATTAAGTACTCTTGGTTCATTATTAACTAATGCAAGCATAATAACACCAAATGTATCTTGAAGTTGAGTGTGCTTAAATAATTTATTAAGCATTACATTTGCATTAACGTCACGACGAAGTTCAATTACAATTCTCATACCTTCTCTTGAACTTTGGTCACTTAAATCTGTAATACCATCAAGCTTCTTTTCATGAACTAAATTAGCAATTTTCTCAATTAATCTGGCTTTATTAACCATGTATGGTAATTCAGTAACTATAATTCTACTTTTACCATTTGCCATAGATTCAATATTAGTTACCGCTCTAACTCTTATTTTTCCTCTACCGGTTCTATAAGCTTGATTTATTCCTGAACGACCTAAAATTTTAGCACCAGTTGGAAAGTCCGGACCTTGAATAACATTCATTATGTCGTCAATTGATGTTTCTCCAGCATCCAGGATTTGATCATCAATTAATTTAACAACTCCTCCAATTACCTCACGAAGATTATGAGGAGGGATATTAGTAGCCATACCAACAGCTATTCCTGAAGTTCCATTTACAAGAAGATTTGGAAATCTTGATGGAAGTATAACCGGCTCTTTCTCAGTTTCATCAAAGTTAGGTGCAAAATCAACTGTATCTTTATTAATATCTGCAGTAAGTTCCATAGATATTTTAGAAAGACGTGCTTCTGTGTAACGCATAGCAGCTGCACTATCTCCATCTACAGAACCAAAATTACCATGACCATCTACGAGAGGATATCTTGTTGACCACTCTTGAGCCATATTAACAAGAGCACCATATATTGAACTATCACCATGAGGGTGATATTTACCCATTGTATCACCGACGATACGAGCACATTTTCTATGTGGCTTATCAGGTCCATTATTAAGTTCAATCATAGAATATAAAATTCTTCTTTGAACCGGTTTAAGACCATCTCTAACATCAGGTAAAGCTCTAGATGCTATTACACTCATAGCATAATCTATATATGATGTTTCCATTGTCTTTTGCAAATCAACATCATGTATCTTATCAAAAATGTTATCTTCCATGTTACCTTCTTTCAAAATATAAATAATATCGTTTCAAAAAAACTTTATTACTTACTTATTATTATAATTAATACAAACACAATAATTCATTACTAAAAATAAATATATTTCATTAACTACGTATAAATCAATAAAATTGCTTGTATATATTTATCTTCTCAATCAAAATCTTTAGTTACTCCACCAATAAGTTTTATATCAAAAAGATATTCATTAATATTATTTTCTAATTTTTTTATTATACCTTCTATTATCTTATATTTGTTTCTAAACCTATTGTTTATATATTCATTTCCTTATATATCTAAGTTTCTTACGTATTTAGCATTCTCTTCAATAAATTCACGTCTAGGTTCAACTTTATCTCCCATAAGAGTTGTAAAAGTTAAATCTAATTCTGAAGTTAAATCTTCATCCATATTTACACGAAGAAGAACTCTATGTTCCGGATCCATAGTTGTATCCCAAAGTTGTTCCGCATCCATTTCTCCAAGACCTTTATATCGTTGAATTTTATTATTTTGATCTCTTCCTACTTCAGCAATAATATTATTTAATTCTTCATCACTATATGCATACCAAGTCTTTTTATTTTTCTCTAATTTATATAAAGGTGGCTGAGCTAAATATACATAACCTTGTTTAATAAGTTCCGGCATAAATCTATATAAGAATGTTAAAAGAAGCGTAGCAATATGAGCACCATCCACATCCGCATCAGTCATTATAATAATTTTATGATAGCGTAATTTACTTACATCAAAATCTTCATGAATTCCTGTTCCAAATGCAGTAATCATAGCTTTAATTTCTGCATTTCCATATATTCTGTCAAGTCTTGCTTTTTCAACATTAAGAATTTTACCACGTAGCGGTAGTATAGCTTGAGTTTCTCTATTTCTAGCTGTTTTAGCAGAACCGCCCGCAGAATCTCCCTCAACTATATATATTTCGCAATTTTCAGGATTCTTATCTGAACAATCAGCAAGTTTTCCTGGAAGAGAAGTACCATCAAGAGCAGATTTTCTTCTTGTTAAATCACGAGCTTTTCTTGCAGCATCCCTAGCTCTTTGAGCAAGTACAGATTTTTCTATAATTGATTTAGCTATAGTAGGATTTTGTTCAAGAAATATTTCAAGTCCATTAGAAACTATTTTGTTTACAGCTCCTCTGGCTTCTGAATTACCAAGCTTCTGTTTAGTTTGACCTTCAAATTGAGGATCTTCAAGTCTAACACTTATAATAGCAGTGACACCTTCTCTAATGTCTTCACCGGTTAAATTAGACTCACTGTCTTTCAATAATTTATTTTTTCTAGCATAGTCATTTAAAGTTTTAGTAAGAGAATTTCTAAATCCTTCAATATGAGTTCCACCTTCAGGTGTTGTAATATTATTTACAAATCCATAAACATTTTCTTTGTAAACGTCACTACTATGTTGCATAGCTACTTCAACAGCAACTTTATTTTCAGTGCCTTTCATGAAAATAATATCTTCGTATAATGGAGAATTACCTCTATTTAAATATTTTACAAATTCTTTAATTCCTCCTTCATAATGAAAAGTTTTATCATGTTTATCTTCTCTATTATCAATAAAACGAATTTTAAGGCCTGCTGTTAAAAATGCAGTTTCTCTAAATCTATTTTTAAGTACATTATAATCAAAAACAGTTTCTTCAAAAATAGTATCATCTGGCATAAAGGTAACCTTAGTTCCGGTTTTACCTTTTTCACATTCTCCAATAACAGAAAGTTTCTCTACAACCTGTCCTCTTTCATAACGTTGTTTATATATTTTTCCATCACTATATACTTGTACTTCAAGCCAATTTGAAAGAGCATTTACAACTGAAGCTCCTACTCCATGAAGACCTCCGGATACCTTGTATCCTCCACCTCCAAATTTTCCACCGGCATGAAGAACTGTAAATACAACTTCAATAGCCGGAAGTCCAGATTTATGATTAATTCCTACCGGAATTCCACGACCATTATCTTCTACTGTAACAGAATTATCTGGATTAATAGTTACTTCAATATAACTTGCAAATCCCGCCAAAGCCTCATCTACTGAGTTATCCACAATTTCATATACTAGATGGTGAAGACCTCTTGCTGAAGTACTTCCTATGTACATTCCCGGTCTTTTTCTAACTGCTTCAAGACCTTCTAGTATTTGAATCTCATCTGCTCCATATTCGTGTTGTACTTTTTCCATTTTTTCTCCTGTTTTCTGTGTTTCATTTTAATTATATTATTAATAAATATCTTAATATAACTACCAAATTTATTTTAAACCATCCTACATAAAACTACTTAAATAAAATCTATATCTTTAATCTATTGTTAAATATAATAAAAATATTTTATACTTTACATTATATAAATTATGTGAAGTAAAAATATGTTCCTACGAAGTAGGTATATATTTTTACGAACAATTTAGCGAAAAATCTTTGATTTTGAGCTATTATATTAATTTTGCTTTAGCAAAATAATTGAAGACGATAGTCTTCAATATGAGAAGTTTACTTCTCATAATATATCTTCTTTAAGATAATACTGTTAATTTTGAATTAATCATTTAAAAACTAAATACATTTATGTAAGTTTATTATTTAGCTTAAAATCATTTAAAAATTTTTCAAATATACTTTACCTGCTTCTACATAAAAACTTCTATCAATATTGATTTCATTTTTAATATATTCATCTATACCAGTACAAGTAATAAAGGTTTGAATTCCATTAATATATTTAAATAAATCTCTTCTTCTATTTTCATCTAATTCAGAAAGAACATCATCTAATAAAAGAATAGGAATATCATTTATTTTATCTTTTACTATTTCTATTTCAGATAGTTTTAATGATAATGCTACAGTTCTTTGTTGACCTTGAGAACCATATCTTCTAACATCCATATTGTTTATTAATATTTCTATATCGTCTTTATGGGGACCGACTGAAGTATTTTTATATCTAATATCTTTTGATCTATTTAATTTTAAAGCTTCTTCATAAGTTTTTTCTTTAAATGATTTTTCATAAGACAAACTGATTTTTTCTTTATCAGAAGTAATGTTTAAATGAATATTATAAATGATATTATTTAAATCAGAAATAAATTTATTTCTTCTATCTATTATTTTATTTCCATATTTAATTATTATATCATCCCAAATATCTAATCCTTCATTTAATTTATTTAAATCAAACTCATTTTTAAGTAAAAAATTTCGTTGCCCTATAGCTTTATTATAATTTGATAAATCATTTAAATATATTTTATCTAAACTAGATAATTCAAAGTCTAAAAATCTTCTTCTTTCAGAAGGTCCATTTTTAATAATATTTAAATCTTCCGGTGAAAAGAAAATCATATGAGCAATTCCAAAAAGTTCAGAAGCTTTTTTTATAGGTACTTTATTTATTGCTATTCCCTTTGGTGAATTTTTTTTAAGATGCATATCAATCTGATAAGTTAAATTATTTTTACTAATAATTGATTCAATATGAGATTCATTTGAATTAAAATTTATTATATCTTTATCTTTTGCAAGTCTATGAGACTTAGTAGTACCGGATAAATAAATAGCTTCTAGTATATTAGTTTTTCCTTGAGCATTATCACCATAAAATAAATTAACATCATCATTAAATTTAATATCCAAATAATCATAATTACGAAAATTTTTTAATTTAAGAGATTTAATTTTCAATTATAATTTCCTCTCCATTAAAACTAACTTTATCTCCGGAATAAATCTTTTTTCCTCGTCTAGTTTCAACTTCATCATTTACTAAAACTAATCCATCAGCTATTACTTCTTTAGCTTCTGCACCATTTTCAACCATATTTGCAAATTTAAGTACTTGCCCAAGTTTTATAAATTCATCTTTAATTTTTATAATATCTGCCATTGTTAACCTTTCTACTTTTCAAATTACTAAAAAGAATTTACATTAAAGTTAACCGGTAATATTAAATATGTATATGTATTTTCATCTTTAATAAAGCATGGTGCCTTAGCATTCATCATATAAATAGTAATATCTTCATCATCAATTACACTTAATGCATCTTTTAAAAACTTAGGATTAAATCCTATAAGAATATCTTTTCCTTCTTTATTTACTTCAATATTTTCTTTAAATTCACCTTTAGTAGTTCTCATCATTAAATCCATTTCAGTATCATTAATGCTAAGAATAAGTGGTTTTTTATCAGATTCAGTAAGATAAATCATTGATCTATCAATACTATTCATAAATTGACGTTTATTAATAACAAGCTTTGTTTCATAGTCATTAGAAAGCATTTGATCAATATTAAAATATTCACCTTCAATAAGTCTAGAAACTACTAAAGTATCTTCAAATTCAAATATAACATGATTATTATCAAAATAAATACTTATAATTTCTTCTGTATCACCACTTAATATTTTACTTATTTCATTTAATGTCTTTCCAGGTATAATAAGCTTTTTATTTATTTCTGAAGAATTAATATTAGTATTTCTAATAGATATTCTATGACCATCTAAAGAAACTAAACGAATTACATCATTATTTATTTCTAATAATTCACCTGTCATTATTTTATTATTATCTAAAGTAGATATAGAAAATATAGTTTGTCTTATCATTTCTTTTAATGTTAAAGAAGAAATTTCTATATATTTATCTTTTTCAATAACCGGTAAATTAGTAAATTCATCACTTGGTAAACCAGAAAGTTTAAATTGAGAATTTTCACAAGTAATATAAGTAGTATAATTTTTATCTGAATCTATAGTAATTTCACTATTTGCTGGTAATGTTCTTATAATATCACCTAAAAATTTAGCATCTAAAGCAATACTACCGGTATCTTCAATATCACCTTCAATAATAGTTTTTATACCTAATTCCATATCATTACCGGTTAATTTAATTTTATCAGAAGATGC
This sequence comes from Lachnospiraceae bacterium, assembly GCA_031263035.1. Taxonomy (GTDB): domain Bacteria; phylum Bacillota; class Clostridia; order Lachnospirales; family Lachnospiraceae; genus JAISGP01. The sequence continues at coordinate 8,742 of JAISGP010000153.1, forward strand.
ATCTATTAATATACATTCTAATATTTTCATAGATGTCTTTTTAGATACTGCTTTTGAAACAATATTTACACCTCTTTGTAATTCTTCTTTATTACAACTTATCCTCATTAATATTTCCTCCTTCTTCAGAAAAAAATTAGTATATATAAATAAATAAAAAATAGTATTATTAGTATTAGGCTATGTGAATATTTTGGATAAATGATTTAAATGCCTAGATAGCTATAAATTTTTATTTGATAACTAGGTTTATAACTTCAATTATTTAAAATGGTATAAATTTGATAGATGTTGATACATTAAAATATAAGTTTAGTTATTTGAAAAAGTATTTTTTTAAATTATATAGTTATCATAGTTATAAGTATAATCTTATCAACACTACTGTGTATAATGATATGATAATAATATTTATTTTTAGATTTTAAAATAAGTATTTTAATTCATTACCTAGCATATTAAATAATGTAATTTAATCATTATAATTATCTTTATTTAAATAGATTTTAATTAAAGTATTTTATTATAACTTTTTATAGTATTGGATTGATTTTTTTATTTAGTATATCAATAGTATTAGACATAGTTTCATCAGTTTTCATTTCTTTTTCTATTTTATTAATTCCATGTTTAACTGTTGAATGGTCTTTATTTCCTAGGTATACACCTATAGATTTTAAAGATGTATTAGTTAGTTTTCTCATTAAATACATGCAAATCTGACGTGCATTAGCAATATTTGCAGATCTATTTGTACTTTTTAAATCTTTAATGCTAATTGAAAAATGCTCTGATACTACATCAAGAATGTATTCTGGTGTTATTTCAGCATTATTTTTATCTGTAATAAAATCTGCAAGTACTTTATTGGCTAAGTTAATATCAATAGGTGTAGAACCATTATCTAATTTATATAGGGCAATAAGTTTATTTAAAGAACCTTCTAATTCCCTAATATTAGTTTTAATATGTTTAGCAATATGCTCTAGTACATCGTTACTTATAAAATATTTTTCAAATCCATCTCTTTCGATTTTTCTTTGAAGTATTGCCATTCTAGTTTCATAATCTGGAGCACTAATATCGGCAATGATACCCATTTCAAATCTTGATTGAAGTCTTTCTTCAAGCCTTTCCATTTCTTTAGGAGGTCTATCACTAGAAATTACAATTTGTTTTGAATTATTATATAAAATATTAAATGTATGGAAAAATTCTTCCTGAGTTGAATCTTTCCCAGCTATAAATTGAATATCATCTACAAGTAAAATATCGCAATTTCTATATTTTTCTCTAAAATTAGTCATAGCCTCTTCATTATTTTTATTACGAAGAGCAGATATTAAGTCATTAGTGAATTTTTCACTAGTAACATAAACAACTTTAGATTTAGGATTGTTTTCAAGTATTTTATGAGCAATAGAATGCATTAAATGAGTTTTACCCAGTCCAACACCTCCATAAAGATAAAGAGGATTATGAGTTTTACCTGGATTATCAGCTACTGCTTCTGATGCTGCATGTGCAAATCTATTATTACCTCCAACAACAAATGTATCAAAAGTATATTTTTCATTTAATTCAGCTTTTTCAAATATAGATTTTGTTTTTCTAGAATTAACTTTATTAATCAGTTGTTGTACTTCTTTTTCATCATAAAAAAAGACTACTGAATAATCAGAATCAGTAATTTCTTTAATACTATTTTGGATAGGGATGGTGTATTTATTTTCTAAATATTCAATATAATCTTTTTCATTGATTTTTAGAAATACAGTATTATTTATTACATCATAAATAACCAGTGGTTCTATCCATGTGCTAAATGATACATTACTCATATCATTTTTAATTCTTAAGTTGTCTGTTATTTGAGTCCATTTTTCTGATATTAGAGACATAAGTTTAATCCTTGTTAATCATTTTAATTTAAGTCATATTTTAACTAATTTATTGTACTATAAAACTGCCTAAAATACAAGAAAAGGTAAGCTTATTAATACTATTTGTAATAAGTATCTTAATATTTTTTATGAACACTTTTAAGCTTTAAAAATAAATAAAAATCTAGGTTATAAACATTTTTACACAGTAGTTATCAACAAATGTTGATAAAAATTCATATAAAAATCTACAGTATTTTAAATATTTTCCTTGCATTTAACCTATTTATTAGGTATAATTTTGAACGATGTCTAAAAGATACAGTAATAAAAACAAAGGGAGGTGTATCGCCAATGAAAATGACATTTCAACCAAAGAAAAGACAAAGATCGAAAGTTCATGGTTTCCGTGCAAGAATGAGTTCTGCAGGTGGAAGAAAAGTTTTAGCTGCTAGAAGAGCTAAAGGTAGAAAGAAACTTTCAGCATAGTGAGTAGATTTTCTATTATTAGATAATATAGTTAATTATTTTTTAAAATAAGTTCACTTAACTATAAGTGGGCTTCTTTTATCTATAAAAATATATTTGTTTATAATAAGAAAAAAGTCATTATTTAGTTTCTAAAATTTATTATTTGTAACTTAAAAAAGTTTTATTTAAACTATTTGCAAATTGAATTTGTGAAATTAATTTACTTAAAATTCTTTACATTAATTTTTATAGGAATTGTAGATGAAATATACAGAGAGTTTAAAAAAAAATATTGATTTTCAAATTGTATATAATTATGGAAAGTCTTATGCAAATAAGTATTTAGTTTTGTATATAATTAAAAATAATAATATTAGAGAACTTAATATAAGGAAAAGTAATAAGTTAGTTTTAAATGATGAAAATAATAATTTAGGTATTTCAGTTAGTAAAAAAGTAGGAAATAGTATCGTAAGACATCGAATTACAAGATTAATTAGAGAATCTTTTCGTTTAAATGAAGAGAATATAAAAAGAGGATATTCTTTTATATTTATTGCAAGACCAAATGTTAAAGGCAAATCTTATTTTGAAGTAGAAAGTGCTTTACTTCATTTATTAGGATTATCAAAGGGGTTAAATAATTAGATTTAACATATTTTGAAAGAATGTGATTATTTGAAAAAAATATTTTTATTAATTATAAAATTTTATCAGAAATTTATTTCACCAATAAAAGGTGGGTCATGTTGTATATACTATCCCACTTGTTCTGCTTATGCAAAAGAAGCAATTGAAAAATATGGTGCATTTAAAGGTGGTAAACTTGCAATAAAAAGATTACTTAGATGTAATCCATTTCATAAAGGTGGATATGATCCGGTACCTTAGGTTGATAATAATCTAAAATAAGATAATAGATAAATTTACTTATATTTCTTCTATTGTTTTGTATTAGATTTACTATTAATTATAATGAAAAGAACTCAAACTGGTTATTTTAATAATTTTAGTAGTAATATTTTAAAGTATTCTATATCAGATATTTAAACTAATAATTTAATATAGTTATATATTTTATTATTGTATTTGAACTAAGATTATTAAATATTAGGCTCCTAAAAATATTGTGGAGAAAGGTTAAAAACATGAAAATATTTTCTCTTGCCTCTACTGCGGCAACTAAAAGTTCTGCGGCTTCTTGGCCAATTGTAGGTCAAATAGCCATACTTCTAGGTATAGTAATGAATTTTATCTATACAACATTAGATAAATTATTACCTTCTGATACAGGATTAATTGGTATTTCAATTATTATTTATACAATAGTTGTTTATATGATTTTATTACCTTTAACAATTAATCAACAACGTACTCAGAAGTTAAATTCAGTTATTCAACCGGAAGTTCAAAAGATCCAAAAGAAATATAAAAACAAAAAAGACCAAGCTTCAATGATGAAGCAACAAGAAGAGATTAAACAGGTTTATGAAAAATATGGTACATCTATGACTGGTGGATGTCTTCCACTTCTTATTCAAATGCCATTTCTATTTGGTTTATATCCAGTAGTTATGGATATGGCACGTTATGTACCTGCAATAAAAAGTGCTCCTGAAGCAGTTAATAGATTTCTTACAATACCAAGTTTATCAGTTACACCATTTGAAATGATTAAAAAAAGTGGTACCTTTGGTGAACCTGCTATTTTAGTTATAATTACTGCAATTATGATTCCACTTCTTGCCGGTTTATCTCAATTTTTAAGTGTTAAAATATCTCAAAATGTTAATGATCCAAGTGCAGCAATGCCAAAAGATAATCCAATGGCAGGAACAATGAAGAGTATGACTTATACAATGCCTATACTTTCTGCTGTAATGTGTTTTACATTTGCAACAGGTATTGGTGTATACTGGATAGTTTCAGCACTTGTAAGATTAGTTCAACAGATTTTTATTAATAAACATTTGCAACAAATGTCTGTTGAAGATTTAATTGAAAAAAATAAAGAAAAAGCAGCAAGGAAGGCAGCTAAACGTAAGGAACGTATGAGTAATATTTCTGAAGCTGCAAATACTAATGCTAAAAATATTAAAAAACAACCTAGCGGGAAAGCTGTTATCGCTGACACTTCTTCAAATGAAGATACAATTGAAGCATCTAGAGTGCGTCTTTCACATGCAAAACCAGGAAGTCTTGCATCTAAGGCAAATTTAGTTAATAGTTATAATACTAATACTCGTGCAAATAACGAAGAAGTTAAAGAAGATAATGATAACAGTAAAAAGAAGAAAAAATAGCTATTTATATTTAGAAAGCATTAATCATAGTTTTTATATTTAATTAAAATGTAAAAATATCCTAATTAAAGGAGTTGTTAATATGAATAAGGAAATAATAGTATCATCTAAAACTTTAGATGAAGCAATAACAGATGCTTTAGTACAACTTGGTGTTACTTCAGATAAACTTGATTATGAAGTAATTGAAAAAGGAAGTGCTGGTTTTCTTGGAATAGGTATGAAACAAGCTGTAATTAAGGCTTGGAAAAAAAGTGATAAAGAAGAAAAACCAAATGTTAAGATAGAAAAGTCTGAAAAAGATATTATTAAAGAAGGACTTGATGAAGTAAATGAGGATAACTCTGAAGTATCTCATGTACTAAAAGAATCAAATAAAGAAAGTAAGTATAGTAACAGAAATTATCATACTTCTTCAAAACCTTATGAACATAAGGATAATGGTTTTAGAGGAAATAAATACGAAGCAGCTAGAGAAGAAAAGTATAGTATTCATAAAGATGAAGTACTAGTTCCTGTTGAGCCTAAAACACTAGAATCTGCTAAGAATTTCGTTGATGAAGTACTTGCTGCAATGGGACTTGAGGAAGCTGGAACTAATGCATATATTGATGCTGAAGGTGCAATCGCAATTGATATTACCGGTGAAAAGATGGGACTTTTGATTGGTAAACGTGGTCAAACTCTTGATTCTCTTCAATACCTTACAAATCGTGTTGCAAATAAAATGCAAGAAGGATATGTACGAGTAAAGCTTGATACAGAGGATTATAGAAAACGTCGTGTTGAAACATTAGAGAAATTAGCTCATAATGTGGCTTCAAAGGTTAAACGTACTAAAAGACGTTATGTACTTGAACCAATGAACCCATATGAAAGAAGAATAATTCATTCAGCACTTCAAGGTGAACATAGCATTACAACTTATAGTGAAGGTGAAGAACCATACAGAAAAGTTGTTGTTTCTTATGTTAGAAACAGACGATAGTATTAATTAAAAATTATTTTCCAGCAGGGTCAAAACTGCTGGAATTTTTTCAATATACTTTGGTTTAAAATAAAAATTTGACTTTTTTCTTTCATAATCTATAATTAACTAAGTATATAATGGTTTTTTAAAGTTATAATATTTTTTATGAGAGTAAAATTATTTGATTTTGAGTTATTTAATTTAGGAGATAAAATTTGTTTAAGTCAGATACAATTGCAGCGATTTCCACTGCTTTAAGTCCTTCTGGTATTAGTATAGTAAGAATATCAGGAGATGAAAGTATAGAAATTGCGAATAAAATATTTAAAAGTAAAAAGAATATAGATGTAACTAAAGTTAAGTCTCATACAATTCACTATGGTTTTATTTGCAGTGGTGATGAAAGTGAGCCTGTTGATGAAGTCCTACTTACAGTTATGAAAGGACCGCATACTTATACAGGTGAAGATATCGTGGAGATTAACTGTCATGGTGGAATATATGTTACCAGAAAAATTTTAGATATAGTAATTGCAAATGGAGCATCTTTAGCGGCTCCCGGAGAATTTACAAAAAGAGCTTTTTTAAATGGACGAATGGATTTATCTCAAGCAGAGGCAGTAAATGATATAATTACATCATCTAATGAATACTCATTAAAAGCCTCAGTAAATCAGTTGAATGGCAGTCTAAGAAATAAAATTATTTCTTTAAGAGAAACTATTCTAGAACCAACTGCTTATATAGAAACAGCTTTAGATGATCCTGAACATTTTGATTTAGATGGATTTGCAAATAGTATTAAGCCTAAGATTTTAAATGTAATCGATGAAATTGATAAACTTATTAAAACCAGTGATGATGGTAGATTGATTAAAGAAGGTATTGAAACTATAATAGTAGGAAAACCAAATGCCGGAAAATCTTCTCTTTTAAATGCATTACTTGGAGAAGAAAGAGCCATTGTAACCGATACACCAGGAACTACAAGAGATGCTTTAAGTGAGTATATTAATTTAGGCGGAATTACTCTTCACATTGTTGATACTGCAGGTATTAGAGAAACATCAGATATAATAGAAAGAATGGGTGTTGAAAAGGCAAAGGAATTAATTTCAGGTGGAGATTTGGTTTTATTTGTAATTGATTCATCAAAACCTTTAGATAAAAATGATAAGAACATTTTTTCTATGCTTAATGGTAAAAAGACAATTTTTTTATTAAATAAATCAGACCTTGAAAATGAAACAAATGAAGATATCTTATTAGAAGAAATAAATAAGTTTACCAATTTTGCAAGTAATCCTTCAAAAAATAATGGTGAAAACGACATGCAATACTCAATTATTCCAATATCTGCAAGGAAAAACACTGGTATTGATATTTTAACTGATGAAATTAAAGAATTATTTTTTGCAGGAAATATTTCATTTAATAACGAAATATATATTGCAAATGAAAGACAGAAATTTGATTTAAAAGATGCTAAAGAAGCTTTGAAAAATGTAATTAATGGAATTGAACTAGGTGTTTCTGAAGATCTTCTTACTATTGATTTAATGGATGGTTATGAAAGTCTTGGAAAGATTATAGGAGAAAGTGTAGGAGAAGATTTAATAAATGAAATTTTCAGTAAGTTCTGCGTGGGAAAATAAAGATGGATATGATGTTGTTGTAATAGGTGCAGGTCATGCAGGTTGTGAAGCAGCTCTTGCTTCTGCAAGACTTGGGTTACGTACTATTATTTTTACTGTTAGTGTTGACAGCATTGCAATGATGCCATGCAATCCAAATATAGGTGGTACATCTAAAGGTCATTTAGTTCGAGAAATTGATGCCTTAGGTGGAGAAATGGGAAAAAATATTGACAAAACATTTATCCAATCCAAAATGTTAAATATGTCTAAAGGTCCTGCAGTTCATTCTCTTAGAGCTCAAGCAGACAAAAATAGTTATAGTAACACTATGCGCCAAGTTCTTGAAAATACTCCTAATCTTGAAGTAAGACAGATGGAAATTGCTAAGATATTGTGGGAAGATATTAATTCTATTTCATTAAATATTGAAAACCAAAATAATAATTCTAATGTTGCGGATAATAGTACTACTATTGATGATAAAATAAATAGTGTAAGTGATTATTCAACTATTACTGATATAGATAGTAAAAATATTAATAAGAAAAAAATAACTGGTGTTATGTCTGTATCCGGTACTATTTATCCTTGTAGGGCTGTAATACTTTGTACCGGTACTTATTTAAATGGACGTTGTTTGTATGGAGATATTATTGAGCATACAGGTCCTAATGGGTTAAAAGCAGCGAATTACCTTACTGATTCTCTAAATGAAATGGGAATTAAAACTAGACGATTTAAGACAGGAACTCCTGCTAGAGTTGATTCTAGAAGTTTAGATTTTTCTAAAATGGAAGAACAAAAAGGTGATGAATATATAACTCCTTTTTCATTTGCAACTGATAGAAAAAGTATTCAAAAAGACCAAATATCTTGTTGGCTTACATATACCAATGATGAGACCCACACTGTTATTCGAGATAATATTAATAGATCTCCTCTTTTTACCGGGGTTATTGAAGGAACTGGACCTAGATATTGTCCGTCAATTGAAGATAAAGTTGTTAAATTTCCTGATAAAATTCGTCATCAGCTATTTGTTGAACCTGAAGGACTACATACTAATGAAATGTATCTAGCAGGTATGAGTAGTTCTCTTCCTGAGGATGTTCAATATGCTTTATATAGAACAATTCCTGGATTAGAGAATTGTAGAATTGTTCGAAATGCGTATGCTATTGAATATGATTGTATTGATGGTCGTAGTCTTAAGCCTACTTTAGAGTTTAATGATGTTGATGGACTTTTTAGTGCCGGTCAATTTAATGGTAGTTCAGGATATGAAGAAGCTGCCGCACAAGGCCTTATTGCCGGTATAAACGCAGCTAGAAAGCTTAATGGAGACTCTTCTATCATTATAGATCGTTCTATGGGTTATATTGGTGTTTTAATTGATGATATTGTTACTAAAGAAAGCCATGAACCCTATAGAATGATGACTTCTAGAGCTGAATATCGTCTCCTATTACGCCAAGATAACGCAGATCAAAGATTAACTCCTTTAGGCTATGAAATAGGCCTTATTTCAAAGGATAGATATGACAGATTACTCTATAAAGAGGATTTGATTGCAAATGAAATAAAACGTCTTGAAAAGGT
>JAISGP010000001.1 GCA_031263035.1 Lachnospiraceae bacterium
ATGATTGAATGTAAGGAAGATTTTTAGTCAATAGATTGTTATTTAATGATTATGTAATAATGAAAATAGATTAGGTTATTTTGAGATTGTATATATTGCTGTTAAGTAACTGAATAAACAGATACATATTTGATTTTTCTAGTGATAAAAAACATTTAGCTTATTGTAGAGATTATAATAAATAAACTTTGAGGTAAAAATAATTTTGGATACATCTAGTGTGATACAGCTGGTAATCTTAGTGATACTCCTTGCTCTTTCAGCAATTTTTTCTTCCGCTGAAACGGCACTTACAACTGTAAACAAGATACGAATGAGAACTTTATATGAAGGTGGTAACAAAAGAGCTGGTATAGTCCTTAAGTTGACTAATCAACAAGCTAAGTTATTAAGTGCTATTTTAATTGGCAATAACGTAGTGAATTTAAGTGCAAGTTCCCTTACTACTTTATTTGCAATGAAATTAGGGGGAGCTTATGTTGCAGTGGCAAGTGGTATCCTTACTCTTGCAATACTTCTTTTTGGAGAAATCACTCCTAAAACATTAGCCACCGTGAATAATGAGAAGATTAGTCTTGCTTATGCACCTATTTTTTATGTGTTTATGAAGATTATGACACCTATCGTTTTTATAGTAAATGGTATGTCAAAGATTTTACTTAAGATTTTTGGAGTTGATGCAAATAAGGGCAAAGACACCATGACAGAAGGTGAACTTCGTACAATAGTTGAAGTAAGCCATGAAGATGGAGTTATCGAATCAGATGAGAGAGAGATGATTTATAACGTTGTTGATTTAGGAGATGCTAAAGCCAAAGACGTTATGGTGCCAAGAATTCATGTTACATTTGCAAATGTTGCTTCTTCTTATGATGAACTAATTGAAATTTTTAAAGAAGATAAATTTACCCGACTGCCCATATATGAAGAGACTTCCGATAATGTAATCGGAACTATTAATATGAAAGATTTGCTTTTATGCGAAAATAAAGAAGATTTTTCAGTAAAAAGTATTCTTCGTGAAGCTTATTTTACATATGAAAATAAGGAAATCTCCGAACTACTAGTTGAAATGAGGAAGCAAGCTCTTAATATAGCAATAGTTATTGATGAATTTGGCGATACTATTGGACTTATAACTCTAGAAGATATTCTTGAAGAGATAGTTGGTGAAATCCATGACGAATACGATGAAGTAGATGATGAACTAATAAAGAGATTATCAGACAAAGAATACATTGTGGACGGGGCTGTTAATCTTAAAGAAATTGACGATAAGTTAGGACTTGAGCTTATTTCAGAAGATAACGAAAGTGTTGGAGGATATATAGTAGAGAAACTAGATAGGTTTCCAGAAGTTGGAGATGTTATATCAGCAGATGGGGAGGCTAAACTAGTGGTGGAATCTGTAGATAAAAATAGAACTGATAAGGTGCATATTTATCTAAAATAATTTTTGAAAAGTAAAAAAAGTTACAATATAAAAATCAGGATTTTGGATATTTTCCAAAGTCCTGATTTTAGCTTTTACAAAAATTTTTTTAATTAGTATTTCTAAAAAACATTTAGATAGCATTTATAAAAAAATGTTTAATCTGCATTTTCTAAAAAAATTTATTTTGTAGCAATTCTTCCTTCATGTATCTTCCTTGCCAGATAAACAAAGGGTGTATCGCATAAGCTTGTAACAATAAAAATCACATATCCTGATACGATAATAGAAATTAGAGTTTTAGTATTATACATACCTGCAAATGCAAATATATTAAAAAGAATTGTATTTAGTAGCTGGCTTAAAAGGGTTGAACCATTATTTCTAATCCAAAGATATTTTCTTTTATCTCCCCATTTTTTAGCTGTAAAATCCCACCATTTATGAAACATAAATACATCGAATTTTTGCACAATTGCATATACAACTAAACTACTAAGCATAAGTCTTGGTGTAGTTTTAAAGATATTCACTATACTTGGTGCTGCCCAGTCTTCTCCATTTGGAATATAAAGTAACCAACTTTGGGAAATGATAATAAAGAATATGGAAGTCATAATTCCGATATTTACAGCTTTATTAGCTGCTTTTTTTCCGGATACTTCACTTAAAATATCTGTTACAAGGAATGTAGATGCAAATAAGATATTTCCTAATGTCATACTCATGCCAAAGGCATCAACTAAAATTAGTACTTCAATATTTGCACTGATGGTGGCAATAACTGTAAAAGCAATAAGTCCAGCATTGTCAAAAAGTTTGTATGCTATAAGAACCATTGAAAAGATAACAAGCATACTAAGAATAAGTAAAATTTCGTTTCGCATAATAGCCTCCTAGTTTTGTTTAGTGACAGGATGGATTTCGAACTGTCAAGTAAGAATTCTACTATGTAAATTGAAAAAAATCAAGAAAGATATTATAATTTTGGCTATTTAAATATAATTTCAGTGAAAAACCTTATGTATAAATGTAGATTTTTAATTGAATATAATTCATAAAGAGGTTGATTGTAATAGAAAAACTTTAGAATTATAGATTGAAAATATAGAGTTAAATAAAAACTAGCATTTTGTACAGAAAAAGTCAGATTTTGTAGAAAAATATTTATATTGTTAAATAATTCAATTCTGTTTCAATCTTTTCATTCCTATGATAAAATTTATGACATGAGTAAACTCATATAGTATGTTGTTGAAAACGGTTTTCAGATGGAGGTGCAAGTTGTACGATTTTAATGAAATTGCAAAAGAGGACAAAGAAATTGCTGATGCTATTTACGATGAGATAGAAAGACAAAAATCTCATATTGAACTTATTGCATCAGAAAACTGGGTTAGTAAGGCAGTTATGGCTGCTATGGGAAGCCCATTGACTAATAAGTATGCAGAAGGATATCCAAGCAAACGTTATTATGGAGGGTGTGAAGTAGTTGATGTAGTTGAAAATCTTGCAATAGAAAGAGCAAAAAAGTTATTTCATTGTGACTATGCCAATGTTCAACCACATTCCGGAGCACAGGCAAATACTGCAGTTCAATTTGCAATATTAAAACCTGGAGATACATTAATGGGAATGAGCTTAGATGATGGGGGACATCTTACTCACGGTTCGCCGGTTGCCTTTTCAGGAACATATTTTAAGATTGCTCCTTATGGTGTCAATCAAGATGGGTATATTGATTATGATGAAGTAAGGCGTATTGCAATAGAATCAAAACCAAAGATGATTATTGCAGGTGCCAGTGCATATCCAAGAGCAATAGATTTTAAGAAATTCAGAGAGATAGCAGATGAAGTAGGAGCTGTTCTCATGGTAGATATGGCACATATAGCCGGGCTTGTAGCAGCCGGACTTCATATGAGCCCAATTCCATATGCAGATGTTGTAACAACTACAACGCATAAAACACTTCGTGGACCACGTGGAGGCATGATTCTTGCAAATGAAGAAGCAGCTAAGAAATATAATTTCAATAAAGCCATCTTCCCGGGAACTCAAGGTGGACCTTTGGAACATATAATTGCAGCTAAAGCAGTTTCATTTAAAGAAGCTCTTGATCCAAGTTTTATTATATATCAGAAGCAAGTAATTGCAAATGCCAAAGCTCTTGCTGATGAACTTATGAAGTTGGGAGTTAAACTTGTATCTGAGGGAACTGATAATCATTTGCTTTTAGTTGATTTATCAAACGAGGAAGTAACAGGTAAAGAATTAGAGGTTCGACTTGATGCGGCACATATAACCTGCAATAAAAATGCAGTACCTAACGACCCACGTTCAAAGTTCGTTACATCAGGTGTTCGTCTTGGAACTCCAGCTATAACAACTCGTGGCTTCAAAGAAGATGACATGAGAAAAGTTGCAAATATGATAAAACTTGTTATTGATGATGAAGCTAATATTGAGAAAGTTAAAGGAATGGTAAAAGAACTTACAGATAAATATCCTCTTGTGGTGTAGAAATAGGAATAAAACAGATAAAATAATTCACCAATATTTGCAACATTATAGTATAATAGTAAGTAATGGCATATAAAGGAGGAAAAAACATGTATTATAAACAATATGGCGACACAGACATGAAAGTTAGTGCTGTAGGATTTGGTAGTATGAGATTTGATGAAGATGATATAAGAGCAGGACGTTTAGATAAATGTGCAGATGTTCAAGTATATGCGTATTCAAAAGGAATTAATTATTTTGATACAGCACCTCATTATTGTGATGATAAAAGCGAGGAAGTTACAGGTATCGCTTTATCTCAAATGGATAGAAATAAGGTTTATGTAAGTTCAAAGACTAATTTTGGAACGCTAGAAACAAATCATCCAACTAAGCAACAATTTATGGACAGATTAAGTCTTTCTCTTGATAGACTTAGAACGGACCATATTGATTTCTATCATATGTGGTGTATGCTTAATCTTAAAGAGTGGGAAGCTCATATGGAAGCATTATATAGTTTTTTTGAAGATGCTAAAAGACAAGGTATGATTAAAAACATTGTATTCTCATCTCATATGCAAGGTGATGATATAAGTGAAGTTGTTAATACAGGTAAGTTTAAAGGGATGCTTATAGGATATAACGCCTTAAATTATTCTTTTAGACAAAGTGGTATAGAAGCAGCTCATAAAAATGGAATGGGAGTTGTAGTTATGAATCCTCTTGGAGGAGGAATGATTCCTAGAAATCCAAAATTATTTGAATATCTTACAGAAGGTACAGATTTAACAGTGCCGGAGGCAGCTCTTAGATTTGTTGCATCTCATAAAGAGATTACAATTGCTTTAAATGGATTTACTAAAAAAGAGCATGTGGATGATGCTATTAAAGCTGTAGAAAATCTTGAGGAAATGCCAGCGGCTGATATAGTTAAAAAGTATCAGAATAAATCATCATTAGCTCTTAATGATTTATGTACAAGCTGCGGATATTGCAAAGGTTGTCCTAAAGATATACCAATTCCTAAATTTATGGATACCTATAATGAGTTTATTCTTTCAGGGGACAAGAATAGCATGACTGATAGATTGAATTATCATTGGCATATTTCTCCGGAAGTTGCGAAAACTTGCATCGCTTGTGGACATTGTGAAAGAGAATGTACTCAACATTTACCAATTATTAAACGTCTTGAAGAAATTGGCAAATTAGCATAAAAGTTAGAATTAAAAGCTTTAGCTTTCTTAGAAATAAGGAGCTAAGGCTTTTTAAGTGTTTCTATATGTTGCAAATGGATTTTTAGTAGTTTTAAGAGTGTTTTTAATTAGCATTTTTAGAAAATAATTTTCGATATAGCAAGAAATGATTAGGTTTTTGATAACGTTTGCAAATGTTGCGTTTCGTTATATTATTAATGTGAAATATGTCTGATTAAACTCCATATGTATATAGAAAATTATATGTGTTTGGTATATAATTTTAAATGCATGTGTGAAGAAGTTATCCTCATTATTTGTAGTGTGTTAAGCAACTGTGGTTGTTTAACTGAAAATATAAAATTTAACCATTGTTAATACACAAATTTTCTCTATAATGAATTCACATTTGTAGTAGTTATAAAAATATTTATGACTATCAAAATTCAAAAAAATAGGAGGACTTAATTATGTCAAAATACGCAGGAACAAAAACAGAAGCTAACTTAAACGAAGCATTTGCCGGAGAATCTATGGCACGTAACAAATACACATACTTCGCTTCTGTAGCTAGAAAAGCTGGATATGTTCAAATCGCTAATATTTGGGAAGAAACAGCTAGAAATGAAAAAGAACACGCCGAATTATGGTTTAAAGAATTAGAAGGAATTGGAACAGTAGAAGAAAATCTTAAAGCTTCAGCAGAAGGTGAGCATTACGAACATACAGATATGTATAAGAGAATGGCAGCTGATGCTAGAGAAGAAGGATTTGAAGCTCTTGCAGTTAAATTTGAAAAAGTTGGAGAAGTAGAAGCAACTCACGAAAACAGATATAACATGTTACTTGAGCATATGCTTCAAGGAAATACATTCAAAGGAAATGCTCCTCTTGGATGGAAATGTGGAAACTGCGGATACATCTTCTGGGGAGAAGAAGCTCCTGAAGTTTGCCCAGCATGTGCACATCCAAAGGCTTACTTTGAAAGAAAAGTTGAGAACTACTAAAATTAATTTTTTAAAGGGCAATCACAGTATTGCTCTTTTTTAATATATGAATTTAATTTTATCTGTAATAATATGAAAAAAGCTAAGCCATAAAACTTGTTTTATAAGGCTTAGCTTTTTTTGTATTATTAGGTATAAAAGATACATATACATGATAAAGCAAAGCGACATCATGTATATGTATCTTTTACAGATAAAATTAATAAACTAGTAGTTTGAAACAAAGTAACAGCGAGAAGTAGCGAAGCGAATTCGAGCTGAACGTAAATAAAAATATAAATAAAGCAAAGCGAATTCGAGCTAAACGTAAAAATAAACATACAATTAAAATTATAGAGAATAAACGAAAAATCAGAATGTTATTTTACAATCAAAGTAATTGTGTTATAATGTTCTAAACAAAGAACAGTTTTAGATTAAAAATTTGTATATAATTATAAAAAAATAAATATATTTCATTTTATTTCCTGCAAATGATACAATAATTTGGTATAATACATTTAGATTTATTTAAAAATGCTAAATTTCAAACGGGATTAGAAATATAAATAATAAATTCTTCATTTTCATAAAAACAAAGAGAGTTTATTATCCTTATGAAATTTGCAGTTTTGATATAAAGCAATGAAAATACTTGAAAATTCACAACAAAGGGGTGATGACATGGCAAAAAAGGAAATGATAGCGATGTTACTTGCTGGAGGTCAAGGTTCAAGACTTGGAGTCCTCACTTCAGGAGTAGCTAAACCTGCCGTTGCTTTTGGAGGAAAATATCGAATTATAGATTTTCCACTTAGCAATTGCATTAATTCTGGGATTGATACAGTGGGTGTTCTCACACAATATCAACCTTTAAGACTTAATACTCATATTGGTATTGGTATACCTTGGGATTTGGATAAAAATATTGGTGGTGTAAGTATTTTACCTCCCTATGAGAAAAAATCCGGAAGTGATTGGTATACTGGAACGGCTAATGCAATATACCAAAACATGAATTATATGGAATTGTTTAATCCAGATTATGTGTTAATTCTTTCCGGTGACCATATTTATAAGATGGACTATGAACTTATGTTAGACTACCATAAGAAAAAAGGGGCAGATGTAACTATTGCAACTATGCCTGTACCTATGGAAGAAGCTCATAGATTTGGAATCACTATAGCAGATGAAGACGGACGTATTACAGAATTTCAGGAGAAACCTAAAGAACCCAAAAGTAATCTTGCATCTATGGGTATATATATATTTACATGGGAGGCATTAAAGGAATCATTATATGCTTTAAGAGATGTACCTAATTGCGACTTTGGAAAACATGTAATTCCATATATTCATCAAAAGGATCAACCTATCTATTCATATGAATTTTCAGGCTATTGGAAAGATGTTGGAACTTTAGCATCTTACTGGGAAGCTAATATGGAACTTATCGAATTAGTTCCTGACTTTAATTTATATGAAGATTTTTGGAAAATATATACCAATAATGATATATTACCTCCTATGTATATTTCTCCGGAAGCTAAAGTAGAAAAGAGTATAATCGGAGATGGTGCTGAGATTTATGGAGATGTTAAAAACTCTGTAATCGGAGCGGGTGTAACTATTGGAGTAGGTTCTACAGTGTCTAATTCAATTATTATGAAGGATGTAAAAATAGGCACTAACACTATAATTGAAAAAGCAATTATTGCAGAAGATACGCAGATTGGTTCAGATACCACCCTTGGAATTGGAGAAAACATACCTAACAAAGAAAAACCAGATGTTTATTCATTCGAATTAGTTACCATTGGCGAGAGTACAGTAATACCGGATAATGTTCAAATAGGTAAAAATACTGCGATTAGTGGAGTAACCACCACTTCTGATTATGCAGATGGGGTACTTGAAAGCGGCGAGACATTAATAAAGGCAGGTGAAGAACTATGAAGGCAGTAGGAATTATTTTGGCAGGTGGTAACTCAAACAAGATGAAAGAGTTAACCTATAAAAGAGCAACATCAGCTATGCCAATTGGAGGAAGTTATAGAGCGATTGATTTTGCCCTTAGTAATATGACCAATTCTCATATTCAAAAAGTGGCAGTTTTAACTCAGTATAGTGCAAGGTCTCTAAATGAGCATCTAAATTCATCAAAATGGTGGAATTTTGGACGTAAGCAAGGCGGCCTTTTCGTTTTTACACCTACCATTACCGTTGATAATAGTAATTGGTACAGAGGAACGGCAGATGCTATTTATCAGAACCTTACATATTTGAAGCGTTCTCATGAACCATATGTAGTAATAACATCTGGAGATACTATTTGCAAGATAGACTATAACAAAGTTATAGAACAGCATTTAGAAAAGCAAAGTGATATAACAGTGGTGGTTAAAGAGATGCCAAAGTCTGTGGATGTTACCAGATTTGGATGTGTTAAAATGGATTCAAATCTTAGGATTTTCGATTTTGAAGAAAAGCCTATGATATCTAATTCCAACATTGTTTCCACCGGTACATATGTAATTCGAAGAAGACTATTAATTGAACTTCTTGAGAAGGCTGATGAAGAGGGTAGATTTGATTTAGTATCAGATATTTTAATTAGATATAAGAATTTGAAAAAAATTCATGGCTATATATTAGATGATTATTGGAGCAATATTGCTACTGTTGAATCATACTTTAACACCAATATGGACTTCTTAAAGAAAGATGTACGAGATTATTTCTTTAAACAAGATCCAGAAGTTTATTCAAAGGTTAGTGATTTGCCACCAGCGAAATTTAACCAGTGTGCAAATGTTAAAAATTCTCTTGTAGCTAGCGGTTGTATAATAAATGGTCAAATAGAAGATTCAGTAGTATTTAAAAAAGTATTTGTTGGCAATAACTGTGTAATTAAAAATTCAATTATTATGAATGATGTTTATATTGGCGATAATTGTTATATAGAAAATTGCATTGTTGAAAGTCGAGATTCCATAAAAGCCAATAAACGTTACGTTGGAGAAGATGGAATTAAAATTGTTATTGAGAAGAATGAGGGATTTCCTATAGATATGCTTTAATTTTAAGTATTAATAACCCATAAAACTAGGGAGAAAGGAAGTAATTCAATTTAAGATTGAATTATAATGGAAGAAAATGGTTATAACAGATATAAGGATTAGACAGATAGAAAAAGAAAGTAAGCTAAAAGCTGTTGCTTCTATTACTTTTGATGAAAGCTTTGCAGTTCATGATATTAAAATAATTGATGGGGATAAAGGATTATTTATTGCAATGCCAAGTAAGAAAACTCTTGAAGGAGAATATAGAGATATAGTTCATCCAATTAATCAAGAATTTCGCTCATATCTTCAAGGAGAAATCCTAAAAAAATATGCAGAGATTAAAGAAGAGAGTATTTCAGGAGAGAATTAATCTGGAGGATAAAGGATGTAAGTAATTGAAGAATTTATTTGATTATTTAAGAAGTAAAAGCATATTCATTTTTCAAATGGACATATTTCTATAAGTAATTTTGTAAAAATCTTTGATTTTACATTCTTTAGGTTAAAATATAAAAAGATTAGTCTTTTAGCTTTTAATACAAGCTATATAGACTAATCTTTTTTGTATGAACATTTATATTTTTCAAATTGATTTATAAAATATATAATAGATTTGATTATTATATTCAAATCTGATATTCATTTTTTGATATATATTTTATCAAATCTAATAATAGAAAATCAGTTAAATTTAAATATCAGAAGCCTTTGTTTCTGCTTCATCAATTAAGTTTTCATCACTACCTTCATAATCATTGGTAAGTTTAAATTTATCAAGAATGTAGAAGATAAGACTTAATACCATAGCAACAACAGAAGAAAGAACCATACCTGTTAGATTAATGCCACCTAGTTGGATTGAAATTCCAGAAAGACCTGCAACGAAAACAACTGATGTAAGAATTAGATTCTTTGATTTGCTATAGTCAACTCTTTGATCTACCATTACACGGATACCTGATGCACCAATCATACCATAAAGTAAGAATGAAATGCCTCCGATTACAGCACCTGGCATTGTTTGGATGATAGCTGAAAGTTTACCAATGAATGAGCAGATAATAGAAAGTACAGCAGCACCTCCAATAACTCTAACACTATAAACTCTTGTAATAGCCATTACACCAATATTTTCACCATATGTAGTTGTAGGTACTGAACCAATAAGACCTGAAAGCATGGTTGAGAAGTTATCTCCGAAAATAGTTCTGTGAAGTCCCGGATCTTTAATAAGATTTTTGCCAACGATTTCAGAAGTAACAAGCTGATGTCCAATGTGTTCCGATGTTATAACCAGAAGTACAGGAATCATGGTAAGAATAGCCTGCGTGCTGAATTTAGGTGGTTGAAAATTAGGAAGTGCAAATATAGGAGCTTTTGCAATTGTAGAAAAATCTACTAACCCAACAATAACTGCGGCAATGTAACCGCAAATAACAGCAATAAGAATTGGAATTACTCCAAAGAATTTTCTAAATAGCACTGATCCAAAAATGGCAACTCCGAGAGTTATAACAAATACGATTACATTTTTAGGATCAATAGGAACATTTTTTCCGTCTACAACTTGTGTAACTACCCCACCTGTAGAAGCAGCATTACCAGAAAGTTCAAGTCCAATAAGCGCAACAACCGGTCCCATAGCAGCCGGGGGAAGAACTACATCTATCCAGTCTGTTCCAAATTTGTAAATTATTAAAGCAAGAATACATCCAAGGAATCCTACTGCAACGAATCCTCCTTGCGCATACTGAAAGCCCATTTTATTTATTATAGCAATACCTGGCGCTAAAAAAGCAAAGCTTGAACCTAAATAAGCGGGGGCTTTGCCTTTCGTAACAAGAATAAAAATTAATGTTCCAACACCATTCATAAATAATACGATAGCTGGATTAATACCAAATAAAGTTGGTACCAAGATAGATGCACCAAACATAGCGAACATATGCTGAAAACTTAATGGAACTAATAGTTTTCCAGGGACTTTATCTTGGATTTGAATGATTGGTCTAGTACCCATATTATACCTACCTTTCTTTTATTTTATATTTGACACGTTATCTTCATAATTTTACCACAAACACATAGTAACCTCAATTAAATAATAATAAAATAAAATTATATATGAAAGTATGTTGAAGTTTTTCAAT
>JAISGP010000096.1 GCA_031263035.1 Lachnospiraceae bacterium
TATGCTTCTTTTTGTGTACAAATTTATTTGGTTTCTTAAAATCTTAGTAGGGAAAACGGGGGTTTCTACTTAAATAATCTTATGTTTCGAAAGAATAAAAAATATTAATATTATAGAAAAATTATAATTAGACACAATAAAACCTTAAATTTAATAATAAAATAACAAAATGAAAATTAATTTGTATTTAATATGAATTTGAGATATAAAACTAAAATAGTGTAGGATAAATTGGTTGAATAGGTTATTTGGAAGGGAATTTGTGAATAAAAGAGGAATACTTTATTAAAATCATACAATATTATTTAAGAAAATAAAAACTTCAAATATGTTTTTGCTCAATAGCTTTTATAGGGTTTTAATATATCGGTTGACTTTATTTGTTTTTGTTCATATACTGTAACAATTCGTGGAAAAAACATATTTATTTACAAAAAGGGGGAAAACAACAGTGAAAACAGTTTTAAAAAAGGTAATAGTATTTGGTATGATTTTAGCTATGTTGGTCGCTGTTTTGCCTATTAGCAACATTGAGGCAAAAGAAAAGGCAGCTAAATTATCTGGAGAAAAAACAGGTAATGATGCGAAGCTTACCTTAAAAGAAAAAAGAGAAGAGAATTATAATACTAGATTTAAGCCCATTGGACCTAGAAAAGATTCAGAAACAACAACTACTGGACAGACTGTTTGTGCTTCTGTAAATCAAGTAGAAACTACAGTATTTTCTGGAGAAACATTTCATATTCAACTTCTGTTAAAGGTTACGGGTGTAGAAGGAGAATTAACAAATGGCTTGATAACAATTACTTTACCGGAAGGGGTATCTTTAGCATCTAATTTGCAAGATTTAGCTATATCAGGTATTGTTCCTAAGTTTAACGGTGTGACTTTAACTTGGAAGTTAGATAAGATTAAATCAGGTATGTCCGTTAAAAAGAATATAGGAATTAAAACAGAAAATGGAATTACCATACCTGGAACAAATTATGAAGTAAAAGCTAAAGTATCAGCTGACCAGTTGGAAAATTTAGTAGAGGTAAATTGTAATTGTGCTATAAATGTAAGTGCTACTTTATCTAATACAATAGTGGCAACTGGAGTAACAGAAGCTGGCGAAGAGCCGGTACCTAGTAAAAAAATGAACCCATTGCCGGGAGAAACAATGGGATTTAATATAGATGTTAGTTCTCCAAGTAAAACTAAGGGCGGTTCTTATTTGCAAGAAGGTTCCGATGTAACAATCCAAATGCTTATGAGAAATTCTTATGCGACTTTAACTGGTTTATATTATAAAGGAAATCAAGTTTCTGTACCTGAAGTAGAACATGATGCAGCTGGAGCAGGATGGGATGCTTATACATTTACTGTACAGGCACCTAGTATTGCAGAACAAAAGGCAAGTGCTACAGATAATTATCTGTTCCATTTAACAACATTAAAAGCTGCTGTTAAGATTAAAGATGATGTAGGGGCATTTAAATCAGTAAGTGTTTATTCTACAAGTAAGGGAATATCTTTAGATGGAAATTATTTTACCAGTTCTAGAGTTTCAGCTTCAGTTACCACCACCACTACATCTAATTCTTATGATATTTACACACCAGATGGAACTTCAATATGGAATTATTTGATAAGATCTTATGATGGAACTAATTTTGCTTACGATGATGGAACAATGCCTACACTTAAAGCCGGAAATAAAAATTACTATAAATTTATTGCAAATGCTACAGGACCTATTGCCTTACGACAAGGTACTTACGCTACAGAAGATGGAAAAATAAGACCATATGATGAAAATGATGGACAGGCAGAACCAAAAGGCTCTTGGTCAGGGTATATTAGAGACGCCTTGCCAAAATATGATATGACTTTTAATATTGGCAAAGGGGAAGACTTTATCGGACTTCGAATGCCTAAGGCAACTATAGGAACAACAGAAGCTACTGAAGCTGGAAATGGAGATTTGCCATATACGCCAGTTTTCGATATTCAAGTAAAATATAACGGTGATAGTGATTATACAACTATAAAATCTGGACTTACAGGACCTTGTAATGTGGATGTAAGTAAAATTGTTGATAATGAAAAAGGTGTTAGTAATGTTCGCCTTCATTGGACGAAGCCTGTTGCAGGTATGCAATATTTTTGGGGCGGAAGTAATGGAGCACTTCTTACGACTAGTGTAAAAGCAGGATTTTATGGAACTTCAACTACCACCATGAATGTAACAGCCGCATCTAACTTTTTCTTTGATAGTTTTGGATTTGATTATGATTGGACAGGCTATTCTTTTGGGCTTTTAAATGAAGAAGGACAGCATATTGGTGCTATTCGTTGGGATAAGAATGGATACGTTCCTGATGGCGTACCTACAATACAAGAAGACAGTACGTTATCAGCTGCTGATAAAGAGAGGATATTAGCGGAGAATCCATTTAAGGATGAGCCTAATTCAGTAGGATTTAGAGTAAAAGCTGCTTGGCCAAATACCGGTATAGCAAATACAGATCTCTTTCAACATTATTATGGAACATCTACATTTGTTGTAAATCGACCGGAAACAGGTCAAGGGAAAGTATTTATAAATAATATCGGATTTGCAAATGAAAATTCAGAAGATATTATTGATAGTGGCGTAATAGATAGCGGAAAGGAAAATTTACATCTTAGTTTATCTAGCGACCAGTCTTCACAATACAATATTGCTGGGAAATTTTATTCCTATGTAGATTTACCAGAAGGTGTTTTACTTGATGGAACAACTGATGGAGTAACTATTATCAATGATAAATATAATGGCAATCATACTTTATTAAAGGTAAAATGGGGATTGAATTCACTTTCCATTGGAAATAGTGTGACTATGGATATTCCTGTTATAATACCAGATGATTACAGCAGTTATTTCCTTCCTATAAAAATGTATACAATTACAGGAGAAAATGATAGTAACTATCCAGTTGATGTACCTTCTGTCAGTACTTCTAGCATTACAGACACAACTAAAGTAGATAATCCATTGGAACTAGGAATTGAAGGTATTTCTCCCGATGATGTTGTATTTGCAACAGGTAATGAATATAGAGTTATAAACGCTTTAGGAAATAACCTTTATTTAGAAAGCGAAACTATAAATGCTACCGGAGTTTCAGGAAAAATGGTTAATGTATCTAGAGGAAGTATAGCCACATTTGACCTTCATATGGATTCAGGTACTGATAAAGAATTAAGAAAAGTGACCATTTATGGCACATTACCTCAAATAAATGATAAGGATATTACTACGGATACAGAAGTACATAGTAGCAGTAATCCGGATTTAGTTGGCCCGATTAAATTTGTGGATAAAACAAGAAGCTTAAGAGGAACAAGTAAGAAGCTTGATAACACAAGGGAAGACACTACTTGGCAGAGTGGCACAATAGTATACTATGGAACATCTGAAAATGTAAAAGAGTTATCTTCAAATGATTGGAAAAAAGAAGATGAGGTATCAGATTGGTCAAAAATAAAATCCTTTAAAATAGTATCTAAGGAAGATGCAGTTTTACCAAGCCAAAACATTGATATACAATACGATGTGAAAATATCTGCAAATGAAAATATTGGTTCAGAAGGATATGCTAAGTTTAGTATGTCAGCAAATAGCTTAGATGAAACTGAAACTTTAAAAACAGGCTTTAGGGTGGTAAAAAGTTCTAGTAGTGGAGGAGATACTATAAATACTCCAGGAGATACAGACGGTGGTGGAAATAAAGGTGGTGGAACTAAAACACCTGGTACCACTGGTAAAAAAACATCTACTAAAACAAAGGTATCTCATACAATATCTAGCCGCCCAAGCACCTCAGATTTGGCGAATATAGTACCATTTGCAATTGTTGGAGTGATAGCCTTAGTGGTTATTATAGGCGGAATTATTTGGAAAAAGAAAAAATAACCATATATTTTTATTAACAATATGTAATAGTTTAATTTACATTTGAATAAATGAGTTAAAATTAAATTGGATGGAAGGTGTATTTATTTAAATGGATTTTGCTTTGAATTAAATATAGCCGTAAAATTTGATACTATTAATAATGATGGGGATGTATTATAAAAAGGCAGTTACCGT
Source organism: Lachnospiraceae bacterium (assembly GCA_031263035.1). Lineage (GTDB taxonomy): Bacteria > Bacillota > Clostridia > Lachnospirales > Lachnospiraceae > JAISGP01. The sequence continues at coordinate 4,121 of JAISGP010000096.1, forward strand.
TTTTGGTAACTGCCTTAAATAATCAATATTTTATTTTAATATTCTGGTTCAATTAGTCCATAAGAACCATCTTTTCTTTTATATACAACGCTTACTTCTTCAGTTTCTGCATTAATGAAAACGTAGAAGCTATGTCCTAGTAGTTCCATCTCTAGACAAGCATCTTCTGGATACATAGGTCTAATACTGAAATGTTTGGTTTTAGCTATTTTGATTTCACTATCACTTTCATTTAAATCTTCTTCTTCGATAAACTCTGGGGTAAAAGAAATGCCTTCAATACCTCTATGTCTATCAATAAGTTTTGTTTTATATTTTCTTAATTGTCTTTCTATTATTTCTTCAACTAGGTCTATGCTTACATACATATCTGTACTAGCTTGTTCAGATCTAATAATTCCTCCTTTAACTGGGATAGTTACTTCGATTTTTTTCTCGTCTTTTTGTGTACTTAGAGTTACATTGATTTCTGTACTATCATTAAAGTATTTTTTGAGTTTTGATAGCTTACTTTCCACGTGGTCTCTAAGGCCATCTGTTACACGAATGTTTTTTCCTACGATGTTAAATTTCATAAAATCAACTCCTTTTCGGAAATATTCAGAATATTCGAGAAAACGCCCGACCTTTTCTGTTAAAAAAATTATAACATAAGATTGCTTAAAAGTATACAAAGAATGATATAGGAATTTATTATTATTCATATTTTAAAAGGAAAAGTTCACTATTTAAAACTTAGTTTATAGGACTTTTTAAATACTTGAATTAATATTGGAGAATATTTATAGTACGGACAGTATTAGTAAAGAACGTCTTTTACATTATAAAGAAGTGTTTTCCATTTTGCTGTAATAGTTTTCCAGTAACATAATAAAATGTTTTGCATAGTGAGTCATGTAACGATCTTTATGATAGATTAAAAAAACTTCTTGATAAAATGGTTGATTATTAATAAATAGAGGAAAAATTTTTAAATCTAATGGTAATGTTTCTTTTTGATTAATCAAACTAGTTTTCGTGGCAAAAAAACCTGCAACTCCAGTTATACCAATTAAAGTACCAGTGTTTACAGAGGAAGTAGTTGCATATATTTTCGGTTTAATTCCGGCTACTAGAAAGCAATCATTTACCTTTTGTCCAAGTTTATTAGAAAGCATACATAATGGAATTTTACTAAAATCTGTTATATCTGCTTTATATTGGCAATGTGATAATAAAAAGTCCATATCTTCAAAATAATATTTTTTAAGAAGATTTTCAGAAACACAGAGATAAACTTGGTCCTTCATTAAAGGCATAGATATTATCTCCTTATTAGGAATATAGGAAACTACATTTGCTATATCCAAAATACCATTTTCAATAAGTGGCTCTAATTTATTAGATGTTTCATTTGTTATTCGTATTTCAATATTAGGATAGTGTTTTGAAAATTCAGGTAGTATATTGGGAAGGAGTTTATTTACTCTTAAACTACTTGCACCAAATTTAATTACACCTCTTTCTTCTTCCTTAATCTCTGAAATTATATCATCCAGGTTTTTCTTTTCTCTTAATACTTTAATTGCAAAATCTAATACTGCCTCACCGGCTGTGGTTAATCTAAGCTTAGGTTTTCGATAAAACAACGGGGTGCCACAAGAATCTTCAAGGCATTTTATCCTATTACTTAGTGTCTGTTGGGAAATAAAAAGTCTCTTTGCAGTATGTGTCATATGAAAATCTTTTGATAATTCTCTAAAATAATATAAACTTGTAATATCCATACTTTACCAAAGCCCTCCGATTTTTAACAATTTTTTTTTGTTGATTTAGTAATTTTTTACTGTTTGTATTGTTGATATTTAATTATTATAATCAAATTATACAAATAAAGCAATTGCTAAATAAAAAAAATGTCGACAATATACAAAATAGGAGGGAATTATGTCAGTCGGAAAAAGAATTTATTTAAAAAGAGAGATGCCGGATTTAGAAGTTATGAAACAGTTTAAAACTATACCTGCTTCTAATACTGCAGATGTTATGAGTAGAAATTCTGCAATGAATCCAAGAATTAATCTTGTAAGCAAACCCCATGACCAAATGATGGTTGGACCTGCGTTTACGGTAAAATCTAGAGCAGGTGATAATCTTCTTATTCATGCTGCATTAAATTTTTGTAATGAGGGGGACGTTGTTGTTATTTCTAATGAGGAAGACAACACTAGAGCTTTAATTGGTGAAGTTATGATGGCATATTTAATGTATCAGAAGAAAATTGCCGGAATAGTAATTGATGGACCTATTAGAGATATTGATGAGATAGGGAATTGGGATTTTCCAGTTTATTGTACAGGGACAACGCCGGGAGGACCATATAAAGAAGGACCTGGAGAAATTAACGTTCCAATTTCATGTGGTGGAATAAGCATTGATCCAGGAGATATTATTCTTGGAGATCCAGATGGTGTTATTTGTATTCCTAAGGCTGATGCAGCAGTAATTTTAGAAGATGCTAAAAAGTTTAAAGAAGCAGATGAAGCTAAGCTAGAAAAGTCAAAGAATGGAACGTCTAATCGTGATTGGGTAATTAAAAGCCTAGAAGCAAAGGATTTTGAAATCATTGATGATGTATATAAAAAATAAGACTAAATATAAGTAGACGTTAATTATAGGGATAATTTGCAAAGCTATTGTTGATGTTTAAATATTAAATTAGTTTTATATAGCATAGCTGATTAAATATTTATGATTAATTATGTAAAGAAACATTTAATAGAAAATATATAATTTTATATTAGGAGATAAATTTATGGGATGGAAAATATTATTACCTCAGGAAATTATGAAAGAGGGAAGACAATTACTTGAAGATGCTGGTCATGAAATTATAATGGGTAGAGGTTTTGAAACCAATGATGTACTTGAAGATATGAAAGAATATAAACCAGATGCAATGATAGTTAGAATTACTCCTATTACTAGGGAAGTAATCGAAGCTAATCCAAATTTAAAAGTAATTGTAAGACATGGTGCAGGTTTTGATGCTTTAGATGTAAAAGCTTGTCACGACAATGGAGTAAAAGCACTTTATGCTCCAGTTGCAAATTCTACATCTGTTGCAGAAACAGCTTTAATGTTAATATTAGAGTGTAGTAGAAATGTATTAAATCTTAGAGATACTTGGGTGGATGACTATTATAAGGCAAAACTTAAAATTAAAAAAACTACTATTAATGGAAAAACCTTAGGAATTATAGGCTGTGGTAATATAGGAAGTAGACTTGCTAAAAGAGCTTTGGCTATGGAAATGAACGTAATGTGCTATGATCCTTATAAACCAGCTACAGATTTTCCTATAGGAGTAGAAGTGGTAAGGGATATAAATAGAATCTTTAAGGAAAGTGATTATGTATCGCTTCACGTTCCAAACACAAGTGTAACGAAAAATATGGTTAATAAAGATACTCTAAGCCTAATGAAACCAACTGCATTTTTAATAAATTCGGCTAGAGGTGCTTGTGTAGTAGAAGAAGATTTATATGAAGCATGTAAAAATGGAATTATTGCTGGAGCAGGATTAGATGCAATTAGAAAAGAACCTGTAGATCCAAAGAATCCACTTCTTACATTAAACAATGTAATTATTTATCCTCATATAGGAGGAAATACAGTTGAAGCAGCACATAGAGCATCTTATTTTTCAGCTATGGGAGTTGAAGAAGTATATGAAGGAAAAGAACCAACTTGGTCTATTCATGATATAGATTATGAAACAGCTACCACTTATACAGATGTAATTGTCCCAGATACTAAACCATCAGGAATGTTTAGCTATTAGTATTCTAGCAGAAAGGAATATTATGAAAAAACAATTAGCCAAATTGGCAGTAGTAGCACTTATACCTATTGTTATCTGGAATATACCTGCACCTAGTGGATTAAAAACAGAAACATGGCATATTGTAGCTATTTATCTAGGATTATTAGCAGGATTAGTTATAAAACCTTTTAAAGAACCTATTATAACATTAATTATTATTGGATTTGGTTCTATGTTTTTAGATAGTACAGTATTATTTGCAGGATATGGTGATACCATGACTTGGTTTATATGTATTGTAACTATAGTTGCTACATCATTTGTAAAAACCGGATTAGGTAAAAGAATTGCCTATAATCTTTTAGTAAGAGCAGGTAATTCTACTTTAGGGTTAGGGTATCTTCTTATGGTAACTGATTTAATTCTTAGTCCGGCTACGGGTTCTAATAGTGCTAGAACCACAATTATTTATCCTATATTTAGACAAATAGCTGAAGGGGTTGGATCAACACCTACAGAGCATCCTAAAAGACTTGGAGCATATCTCACAATTTTATCTTATGTAACAAGTCAAGGAACAGCTGCTCTTTTTCTTACAGGAATGGCAACTAATGCAGTTACAGTATCTTTAGTTACGGAAATGATGAAGATTAAACTTACTTGGGGCACATGGTTTTTAGCTTCAATAGTTCCAGCAGGATTGTTCTTATTAGTGGCTCCACTTATTGTTTACTTACTATATAAACCAGAATTAAAAACTTTAGAAGATGTAAAACCAATTGCAAAAGAAGGATTAAAGAAATTAGGTAAAATTACAAATAAAGAAAAAATGTTATTAGTATTATTTGTCCTTGCAATACTCGGATGGATGTTAGGAAGTAAAATTACATTTTTAGATTTAGGTATGAAGATTGTTGGTTTTGTTTTCTTAGCAGCAGTTCTTGTAACAGGAATTTTAGATTGGGATGATGTTATAGGTGCCAAAGGAGGCTGGAATATTTTTGTATGGTATGGAGCCTTTTTTGGAGTAGCCACAGCTCTTTCTAACGCAGGATTTTATACATGGTTAGCTGATGTATTAGGAGAAGCATTACACTTAACATCAGTAAATGGGCTTTTAGTAACACTAATTCTTCTTTTAGTAAGTATTGCAGTTAGGTATTTCTTTGTAAGTAATAGTGCTTTTGTTGCTTCATTTTATCCTGTGTTATTAACCCTTGCCCTAACTACTAAGGCTAATCCAATGGCTATTTCGTTACTTCTTGCATTCTTTGCTAGCTATGGTGCTCTTTTAACTCATTACGGAAATGGAGCAGGATTAATAGTATTTGCATCAGGTTATGTACCTCAGAAAGACTTTTGGAAAATTGGAACATGTATGGTAGGAGTTGCATTAGTAATTTTCTTGCTTATAGGTATGCCTTATTGGTATTTGATAGGGTTATGTTAAAAGGAGTAATGGGATATGATAGATATATTAATTAAAAATGGATATGTAATAGATCCTAAAAATCAAGTTAATGAGATTAAAGATATTGCTATCTACAATGGAAAAATAACTGAATATGAAGAAGGGGAAGAAGTTCGTCATATTATAGATGCCAAAGGAAGATATGTATTTCCAGGACTTATTGATTCTCATGCACATATGTTTGCAGATGGTACTGATATAGGAATTTATCCAGATAGTACCTATCTTCCAACAGGTGTAACTGCAGCTATAGATGCATCTTGCGGTGTATCTAATTATCAGATTTTTAGAAATAGTGTAATTGCAAGAAGTAAGGTTACTATAAAAAGTTTTTTACAAGTATCTTCAGCAGGCCTTGCTACTACTAGTTTTCATGAAAATATAAATCCTAAATACTTTAATCGGGAAAAGATAGCTAGGATTTATGAAGAAAATAAAGA
>JAISGP010000149.1 GCA_031263035.1 Lachnospiraceae bacterium
AATGAAATGCTTAAATCTGTCTTTGTACTGCCACAAGGATTATCTACAGATAAATAATAGTGATCAATTGGCTCATCTTTCAAAATGGGCTCTAATATTTTTTTAGCTTTTTCATTAAAGTAACATTCATAATAAGTATCATCCTTATAGTTTGATGAATTCAAAACTTTATTAAGAAATGTATCTCCATTAACATTATAAATACCTGTAGCCTTTATCCCATTCTTGTCTTCGAATTCTGCCCAAAAATAGCCTGAATCTTGATATCTAATTATTTTAAATGTTTTATGATATTTCTGTTCAATTCCTTTCAAAAAAATCGCCTTATATGAGTTGTCATCATTAATACTACCCTTATCATCAGTTAACATAGAACATCCTCCTAGTAAAAAGATGCTACCAAGTAAAACAACCAATATAAAATATTTTTTTATCTTCACTATCTTCCCTCCATCTTTTTATTAGCAAATCAATTCTTCTTAATACCGCCAAGTAATAATCTTTCTCAAATATAACTCAATTTCTAAATGCTTAAAATTTTATACACTTCAGCATCTTAAGTTATTGATCCTTTACTTAAATCTTAGGTTGTTAATACTATTCTCTGTTTCTAAATTTATAAAATGGATCTTCATTTTTCTCTTGAATTTCTTCAGAAGCTCCTTCTTCATTTTCTTCAATAATTGGAGCATCTACAGCAGTTTCTGCAGCTTCAGGGCTTTCTTCTGGTACCTTTTCTAATTCTTCTAAATTTCTTTTTATAAAGCTAATATCATTCTCATCTCTGTAACCAAGATGTACTATCTCAATTATTTCTTTTTCGCTAATTGTAAATATATCTCTACTTGGAACATCACCATAAGGGTGGGGCGCAACATGATATAACGATACTAGCTCTTCCTCTTCATTTTTAATAATTGCTCTAGCTATTATAAAATATATGGCTTCTTCACCATCCATATCATATATTTTAACCATAGTGCCAAGAGGTAATACTTTTTCAAATATTTCTTCACTCATAAAAAATCCTTTCTCATAATTTACAGTTAAAATTATTCTTTCTTCAAACTATTTTTCTCTTTTTGCAAATTTGTTTTTTCTTCTTCTAAGTCATTAATAGTTGAATTACATATATTAGTAAATTCTTCATGTTCATCATTTAAAAATTTTTTCATTTTTCCATATCTGCCCTCATCCTCATCAATGTTTAAAACTTTACTATCTCCTCCATTTTCTATGATTTCTTCATTTAAATCACGCATCTTAGACATACTCTTCTTTAAATTTGATTCTAAATCGCCTAATATATTATTAATACTAGCTCTTATTTTGCGGACATCCTCAATATTTTCGTCTTTTTCCTTTATACTTCTATTGTAATCATCTTCAACAAGTTTCTTCTCTGACATAATTTCTCCATTCTAACAAAGGTTAGCAAAAGCTATAATTTATTTAAATGCTGACTCAAATCTTACTGCCAAATCTCGTCTTTCAATTATCATAGCTATCTGAGGGAATTTCCCTGCTTGTTCTTTTACACAATCAGCTAAATCCTCTAAATCTAACATCATATTATTATTGACACTTTTGCCAGTTTTCATACTAGAAATATTACTTTTATTTATTTCCACCTTTATCGGTTTACCTATTTTTACCTTATTAACTTTATTAGCAATTGCTGTTGCACTACTAACGTTAGATGCAATCTTATGCATAATGGATACCTCTTCTTTCTATTTTTTTCTAATTCGTTCTATAACCTTGATTTAAGTATCTCTTTTTAATTCCCTGCATCTGGATCAAATGGCTGTTTTCTTTCTTGTGGCTTATTTTTCCATACAGCTCCATAATCATCAAAATATACAGTATTATATGAATCCATTTGATCTAATGGCACAAAATCTTCTTTTATGTCTTCAGCAGAATCTTTATTCATTTCTTCAAATAAATTGTTATATGATGAATATATATAATATCCGTAGAGGTATTTACTATAATTATCATCTCCATTATATTTTTCATAAAATAATTTATTTGAAACTACAAAATCAACATCAAAACATTCTTTCTGCTCATCATATAAAGCATCATAAATTTTAGTTACTTCATTAATGTATGTTTCTTTATCTGCATTAGGCTTTAAAAATATACCTAGCCTATATCTTCTACCAGTATTCTCAAAATACTCTTTCAAATTCCAATTAAGATTATTTAAATTATCATTCTCATCCCAATCATCTTGACCAATATAATAATTTTCCACATAATCAAATTGGTTTAAAATCTTCTCAATTGGTTTTGCAACTATCGGAGTATAGTAAGATGACATATAATCAGTCCATAAACTTGATTTACCTCTAGCATCTACCCCAGCATCTGATACTATTCCATCTTGATCTTCAACCCATGCTTCTATACTCACATCATCTTCAGTATTCTTATATGAAATCCAACTATCATCTTTAAAATATATTTTAAATTTTTTACCATTAAATTTTTCTTCCATAGCCTGAATTAAGTATACTTTCGCCTTAGGTAAAGTATTTAAATCATTTCTATATTTTGTGTTTTGTTCATCCATTTTTTTTATCACCTTTTCACTTTTATCAAAAATTTTCTCTTTTACATTACAGCCTTCTAGCAAGATAACTACAAAAACGAAACAAATTAATATGGAAACAGTTCTTTTTATTTTTCTCATGAATATATAACTCTCCTATATACCTCATTAATGATATAATTGAAAAAATTTTATTTACCAAAAATCTTTTAGGCCACCTAATAAATTCAATCTTTATTATTGCACTTCTTCAACCTTTTTGGGTAAATATTTCCACACAGAGCCATATATATCAAATCCTTCTTCATTATCTGACTCTTTATACTTTGATGACTTTAAATCTTCTTCTATCATTTCTTTAGAGTCCTTTCCGAAGTCGCCAACATGATTGTGTATAGAGGTAGAAATATAATATCCGTAATAGTAATTTTCATCTGCATCGTTATATTGATATTTAGATATTCCATAGTATATATTATCCGAAACATAATAATTTACATCAAAAGCATTAACCTGTTGGTCATATAACGCATTATATATTGAGACTATTTCATTTAAATATTCAGTTTTAGATTTATCAGGCTTTAAAATAACACCAAGTCTATATTCTCTGCCAGTATTATCAAAAAATTCCTTTGCTGTCCAATTTAAATTATTCCAATCATCATGTTCATCCCACTGATCTAGTGCAATATTATAATTTTCTACAAAATCAAATTGATTTAAAATCTTTTCAATTGGCTTCGCCACTATTAGGGTATAATAAGATGACATATAATCAGTCCATAAACTTGATTGTCCTCGTGCAGTTATTCCTGCATTCGCAACAATTCCATTCTGATCTTTCACAAGTGTTTCAACACTATAATAGTTATCTTCCTTTTGATACGAATAGTTAGGGTCACTAATTACCTGAAATTTTTTTCCAACAAATTTCTTCTCTAAAGCATTTTCTAAATACTTATTCGCTTTTTCACTTGTTGTAAATTCATCTTTATCTTTCATTTGTTTTTCTTCCATTTTATTAATCACCTTTTCACCTTTATCAAAAATTTTCTTTTTTACATTACAGCCTTCTAACAAAGTAACTACAAAAACAAAACTAATCAATATAGCAATAGCTTTTTTTATATTCCCCATGTATACGTTATACTCCCATCCTTATGTTTTTTTAAATTAGTAATAGTTCCATCGTTTTTCATCTGATTATATAATGCAGTTTGAACTTTTTTATCCTTACAATAAAATGTACCCTTATTATACAAAAAGCATTTATTATACCCTGCATCCGTCTTTATAGCTAAATTCCAGAAATGTGTTCCATTAGATGCACCGTTATATTTCTTTTTTGTATCATTATCTATCAAAGGTTTACCATCTTTTGATTTAACAGAATATGTCTTATTAACCATCCTTATCTGGTCTTCTTCATCAGCACAAGGAACATAATGCTTACTAGCAACTAGACTATATCTTTTTCAGCTTGAGTAAGATTAGGAAGTTTTTTAATTAGTTATAAAACTTCACCATTGTTCATTGACTCTTTTTTTTATTTTGTTCTTCTGGTTCCGTAACTTTCTTAGGCAATTTTTTCCATACTGTACCATAAGTTGTAAATCCATCTATGTTATATGTATTTTTTTGATTTAATGGAAGAAAATCTTCTTTTATTGTAACATTAGAATCTTTGCTAAATCCTTCAAAATGATTTTGCCAAGATTCATATACATAATATCCACAATAGTGGTCTTGTTTATCTTCTAATGTTTTTGATTTTCCATAATATAACGAATTAGAGATAAAGAAAAATACATCAAATCCTTCATCTTGCTTATCATATAAAGTATTATAAATTTGAGTCACTTCATCGACATACTCTTGTTCACTTTTTCCATTTTGTAAAAATATCCCTAACCTATAATGTCTATGTGTATTATTAAAAAATTCCTTAGTATTCCAATTAAGATTATTCCAAACATCATTTTCATCCCAATCATCTAAATCAATATTATAATTATCCACACAATCATATTTATCTAATATTTTTTCAATTGGTTCTGCAACTTTAGGAATGTAGTAACTAGCCAGATAATCTGTCCAAAGACTATCCAAACCACGTGGTCTTACCCCAGCCTGTGCGATATTACCATCTTGGTCTTTGACTAAAGCGTACAAGCTAGTACCTTGATCTTTGCCATTTAAAATATAATTATCTTTATCATGTATAACTTGAAATTTCCTTCCTACAAATCTTTTTTCTAGTGCTTTAACAAGAAATTTATCTGCTTTATCAGTCGAAGTAAATTCATCTTTATATTTCTCTTCATTATTACTTAAATTCATATTGCATCCTCCAATTATTAAAACAACACTCAATACAACTACAATCGTAATAAGCCTTTTTATCTTCCCCATGTATATGTCACCTCACCAGTTTTTGAATTCACTTTTAAATCACTAATCATTCCATCCTTTTTCATCTGAGCAACTAAAGCATTTCTTACTTCTGAGTCTTTTATATACATATTTCATTTATTATATAATCAACCATGCGAATAATAATCAATAAAAATATATAAATTTTAGACATACAGAGGCTGATAAAACATTTATCAATCCCTGTACAACTAAAAAAATTTAATTACTTATCTTTTAGTTTTAAAATCATACTCATTTTGTGCCTGTTCAAAGTAATCAAATTCATTTGAAATATTACTATCCTGGTTTTGAGTTTCTCTATTTATCTCTTTAGTATTCTTTTCATATTTCCATGTTACATTATTTATTCCGACATATTTTGCACTTCCAAAAGCTAAAATGCTCATTGTAATATCAGGAAATAACATAAGCCATATGCTATATTTTTCTAATCTTTTGCCATTCTTCTCAAATGCCTCTCCAATTTTGTAAGCTATATAACCATATACTACCAATACTAAAAAACGAGTTACATATAAAATAATATTTGTTATTAGAGCCTTTGGATACATTACTCCCAAACATCCATAAACAAAATCTATTGCAAAAACTCCAATTAAAGCCCATACTGTTTTTACTGTTCCAGTAATATATTTAAAAAGTAATCCTACATTGTAAAATGGTATTAAACCTTTCCACCACCCAATTCCAAACTTATGAAACACTCCGCAAAATGCAACTATAAACCATATAAATAGTACTATAAAAAACATTGCCATAATCTTTTTCCTCTTTCATATTTTCTTTCTATTAATCATAAATATACTCTTAAAAACCATTACATCTAATCAAGAACCTTACCTATCTTAAATTCACTTTTATGCTCCTCAATCCATTCCCCAACCATCTTCAAAAATCTATCATGATCTTCTGATTTATACCCATCATGTAAAACCTCATCAACACTGTCATCATTAAAATAATACACATTATCAGGATTTAGACCTTGTGGATATTCACTTGCTACATAATCATAATAAACCGGCTTCGCATTTGGCTCCTGTTTGGTAAACTGGCAAATACCTATTATAACTAACTTAGTATTTCCTTCTTTTAAATAGACTACACTTCCTACTGGTAATAAATTGTTCATTTCTTTTTCCTCCAAAATATTTGTAACTCTTATCTAATAATATTTATTCTGTAATATTTTAATATAATCTTGTCCTAGTGAAGACGGCATAAATGCTGAAGATATTTGGTGATTTTCTATTTGAACTTCCTTTAAATTTGTTCTCGTAAAATTTTTTTCACTTTCACCCGATGGTCCCATAGAAACCACACGTTTAATCATCATATTAGAAATTAAAATAGGTGCCACATCTGGTAATTCTCCATATGGCCATAATCTCCCAAAATAATCCATTACATATTTATCATAACTACCTTGCAACGCAATCTTACGTGCGGTTAAAACAACAAGTGCTTGTTTTTTTCCTAAAAATAACTTTTGCAAATTTTCACTAAACATAGTTTCATCCAACTCAACCAAAGTATATAAAGGATAGATTTCACTATAAACCATGTCAATTATTCCAAGAAAATTAATAAATTGACTATAATTCAAAGTCAATATATTGTTTATATGTTTAATCATAATTTTTTTCTCTTCTATTGCGTATAAAATTTCTAATTTGCTTCCTAGATTATTCCCATATATATACTTCTTATCTCCATTTTGAATACTTTTATATATTTCACGTAAACATAATGGATGCAGTCCTATAAAGACACCTAAGTCCTTTAAATACTCCTCATTAATATCATCATCCGTAATAGTTTCAGACAAAATTTCTTTAAATATTATATTTTTATCTTTCTCCAATTAATAACTCCTTTCTAAAGGTCTTATAATTATCTTAAAATAAACATTGCTTTATAAAATTATTTTTAATAAAACATATTATACTGGCGGATTTTATAATGATTTTGCTGAATCCACTAGTTTTTTATTGAACTAGCTAAATCCCCACTTTCGAGTCTAACAATGATTTTGCTGAATCCACTAGATTTTTTATTGAACTAGCTAAATCTCCGCTCTCTAATTCCATTAAAGCAATTTTTCTTTCAATTTTACTTAAATTTTTTTGATGACAATCGATATTTTTATTTAAATTTTGAGTTAATGTCATTACATTTTCGATAAATTTAGCATTATTCGTACCTGAAAATGAGTTATCTTGGAAATTAAAAGAATATTTCCTAATTTTAACTTTAAATTCTGAGTAACCATTGATTTCTTTTTTTAGTTTTCTTTTTGCAGTTTTTAATCTTTCAATATTAGATTGTAACTTATTATAATTTCCCATTAAAACTTCAGATTGTGCTGTTAATTTATTTGCTTTGTCTTGAATATCTTTGTTTGATTCTGCCATTTTTTTACCCCTTAAAATACTATTTAAACTTTACTTTATCCCAACAATTCAAAAAACGATTAGCCTCATTTTTATCATCAGTTACTATTTTATTTCCAACATCTTTCATTTTGTTTAAATAAATATCCGCTTCATCTTTATAACTCTCCATTAAATCATCAAGTTTCTTAACATTATCAAAAACACTATTAATAGCTTTACAATTTGTCTTTTTAAATTTAATTTCACCAATCTTAGATAATGCTTCAATTGATGACCCAGCAGTATCAACAACATGATTCCATTGATTTATATCTATCGCTATTCTATAATCCATTAATTTGTAACCTCCTTTATCTCTATTTTCCTTCCTTGAGGGAAATTAGCTGAATTAAATCCATTCATTAATAAAAAAACTAAAGCTGCCGAAATAATAAGCATAGTAATGGGAACATATTTTACAAAAAATAATAAAACTATCAAAAAAAACATTGAAATAATCGTTGCAAACATTATAATTGTATTACTTCTTGCTAATTTCATATTAGAATTTTCGCTAAATGTAATTTGTACTTCCGCATCTTTACATGCTCGAACTGGCATTTTAGAAAAATTTATTAATAAAAGCCTTATACTATAAAGTACAATCATTAAAACCATTATCAGTATTCTGTATAATATAGACAATTTAACATCATTTTCCGGCAACCCTATAAATCTTATTATAATAAACAATATTATTGGTAATGCTCTTATCCTATTATATGCTTCTGGGCTCCAATCTCCCTCTTTTTTTAACTTTAATTTCTCTATATCATTTTTATTTATTTCCCATCCTTTTATTTTAGAATCATAAATAGCTGTAGCAAAATATGTTCTAATTTGGGATAGTGGATAAAAATCAATTAAATAATATTTTCCTTTAAATTGTATAAAAGTATATTTTGCATTTAGTTTTTTGTATACTATATATTTCTCATTTTTCTCCATACTCTATAACCCTTTCTAAAATACTTTTTCAAAACCCTAAGCTGTACTTGTAAATATGCATAAAACACAATGTAAAAATTACATATTTTCTTAAACTATATAATATTAAAAATAATACTATTGCCCATAAGCTTTTGCTGGTATTTTACCCCACATATATTTTTTATAATAACTATTATATGATTTTACAATACTTGGAATATGGTAGTATAATTCACTTAGACCATTTGATACCAATAAGCTTGTACCAACACCTGCTGCTGGTCCAAATGTTATTTCTGCAGCTGTACCAAGTCCATCACCGACTGCTATACTCATTGTTTCCCATGCTCCATGAACAATTGCATGAGGCATACTTTTATATTTTTGATAATCCGTAGCTGTAACATAAGCTATATCAATTGCTGGTAACATCTTCAATAAATATTTTCCATTTTCCCCCGCAAATCTTATAATTGCTTTTGCACTTTCCCCCTTAACGTTAGGAAGATTTTCTTCTACTTCATCCCAAAATAGACCTTTCAAGATTCCATTACTTACATTTGATAAATAATCATCTATTTCTTTATTTTTCTTCTTTGCCTTAATTTCTTTATCTTTTTTCTGAACTATATCACTAAATATACTATCATTAAGAAACTTAGAAAAATTAGCATTACTGCTATCAAATTTTATATTTGAAAACTTTTGCAGATTTTGAATATCTTTCTTCATCCCATCAACTATAGAAGTATCTTTTTTATTTTGTGAATTTGCAAAATTTTTAAGTTTCGTATTTAGATTTGTTATTTTTTTTCTTACTTTTTCAAAACCATCATTTAACGATTTTACCTTCTCAACACCTACAATATCAGAAACATCCTCATATATTGAATTAAAACTCTTCTCAAAACTTCTATTTGTTGACTTATATGTTGCATATTCTTTACCAATACTCTCTAACACATTTTCATCTAAAATTCCATTACCACTATTTTCGTCTAGTTGAGCCTGAAAAGCCTTTAATATAGAATTCATATCTTTAATTAACTGTTCGTAAGTAATTTTCAAGCCTAATAAGACTGGATTTAAATTATTGTTTATATTACCAACTATAGCATTACCAACTTTTCCTTCCATGGCATTACTTGAAATGATTTCGTTCATATCATACATAGCATTATCTAAATTATCAGAAAGACTTTTTTCCTTCTTTTTATATTTAGATATTGCATCCTTTATTTCCTTTTCATCAACATGTATTCCCATTTTCATCTCTCCTTTCTAATTTATAAAAATCATTTTCATTTTTCTTATAGTATGACCTTTAAAATAATATGTTTCATCATCGCCGATTTCTGGCTCATTAAAATCACCTTTTACTCTTATGTAATTTTGATCTGTAAGTCTTGCACCAACTAAACCTGTTGCAGGATTTATTTTTATTATTTTCCCTAAATCAGTAAAATCACCATCTAGACTATGTTTTTCACTTTGAAAAATAATTGATATATTATTCATCCTACAATGTTTTAACATCCTCTTAAATCTTTCTGGTGATATTAACGAGTTTTCAATGAAAGCTTCAGTATCTGAAATATAAAGTAATAATGGCAAATCATTATTTACTGAATAATCGAACGTTTCCTCATTATCTATTACTTGATCATTTGTTATAATTAATTCATTGTCTATTTCAACTTTATCATTCACTTCAAGATTAATATTTTCCTCCATTTTCGTTTCATTAGAAATATCTATATTATTATCTAATAATAATTCATCTGTTTCTAACTTAAACAAATTTTCCCACTCAGCATTTGAATCATCTTGTTCTTCTTTATCAATCTCAACTTTTAAATCTTTTTCACCTAATCCTTTTGAACATAAATCTTCAATAAATGTAGGTAATGAACTATTATCAATTATCTCATCAAAACTATTTACCTCTCCCCCAAACTTTTCTTCGCTATCAAAGACAACTCTCCTATACTTCCCTTCTAGTTGTCTAAAGGCTGAAAGAATAGTTGTTTCTATGCTTTCTCCTTGGCTTGGTAATTCATTCACTACTAAGAAATAATCCGTCTC
>JAISGP010000150.1 GCA_031263035.1 Lachnospiraceae bacterium
AATGAAATGCTTAAATCTGTCTTTGTACTGCCACAAGGATTATCTACAGATAAATAATAGTGATCAATTGGCTCATCTTTCAAAATGGGCTCTAATATTTTTTTAGCTTTTTCATTAAAATAACTTTCATAATACGTATCATCCCGATAGTTTGATGAATTCAAGACTTTATTAAGAATTGTATCTCCATTAACGTTATAAATACCCGTAGCCTTTATCCCATTCTTATCTTCGAATTCTGCCCAAAAATAGCCTGAATCTTGATATCTAATTATTTTAAAATCTTTGTTATACTTCTTCTCAATACCTTTCAAAAATATTTCTTTATTATCATCTCCACTATATTTGTCATTATTATCAATCATTGAACAACCTCCTAATATTATTATTGATATTAAACATATACTAAAAATAAAATAACTTTTTATTTTCCCCATATATAATGAACACTCCCATCTTTTTTAATATATACATTAGAAAAAACCCTTTTCCCGTTCTTGGTTTTATTTTTCAACTGTGTATAAATAATTGTTCTTAGTTTTTTGTCTTTTATATCTAATGTTCCTTCTGCATAAATATTTTCCTTCGTATATCCAGGTGCAGTTTTGTTTGCTAAATTCCAGTAAGCTTTCTCACCATTTAAATTTTTGTTAGTATCGCTTGTTTTCATTATTTCTTTTCCAGTTGTTTTATTGTATAAAGTATTAGTCATATGAATTCTATCATTCTTCGAAGCTACTGGTAACCAATCTTTCATTCCTAATTTTTTGTATATATTCTTTTCTGTTACTTGATTTTTATTTTTGGGATCAAAAACATATAGTCCTTGTTCACCACCGCCTAACAAACCATCTCCATAACTTCCTTTCCATACTTGAAAACGATATTGCTTTCCATTATATGTAAAGTCTATTTGATCTGTATTAAGATCCATCCCAAGTAAAGGATCAACTTTATCATAAAATCCTGTAAATCCAAATCTGCTTTGCAATGAATGTTGGGTTGTATAAAAACACTTCCTCTTTTTATCATATGCAAAACCTAGGAACCTATTTCCTAAGCCCACTCTCACTTGTAAAATAGACAGGATAACACATATATCATTTACTTCTTTCGTAAAACCATGCAACTTTACATAATTACCAAAGATTTGTTCAAGTGCTGTTAATAACGCTTTTTCTTCAGTTTTAGATAAATCACCTGCCGCTAAATACATAAGATATTTACTTATAGCAAAATAGTTAAGATGAGCAACTAAACCTTCTGAGTCATAAGAAAGTAACTCCGATAAGATTGATTGATACTTGCTATTAATATTTAACCCCGTACAGTTTAACTTATCTACCAACTTATATATATTTTTAGGAAGATTTATTGTTCCATCAGAACTAATCTTAGTATCTTTTAAAGCATCTAATACATTCTCTAATGCATGCAACGCTTTAAGACTATCACTAAACATTCTACTGGTATTAAATTCAAATTTATTAAATGCATCTATCTCTTCTTCTATTCGTGGAATATCCTTGTCCATCTTATAGATAATTGCCTTAGCTGAATATTCGGCCGAAGCAGATGATAATGGATTTAAGAACGTCAATAGTTTTTTATGTTTCTCAGCAAAATCTACATATTTTTCAGCTTCTCTTTTTAATTTCTGCTTAGATTGTATTTTCTTTTTTAATGCATCTACATCAATATTTCCATAATGTGATATTTTACTTTCTTCAAGCTCATACATATTTATGTCACCATAAACATCTGTTATTATTCTCTCTCCATTTTTGACAAGGGGAGATAACACATTCATAAAATAGTCATTTGCACTTTCGTATGTTTTTCCTTGCAATTCTCCGCTTTTTATTGCATTAGTAAGTTTTGATGTAGCTTTTTTCATTGTGGAAAACATCTTTTTTGTCTGATTAGTATTTTCTTTTAATCCATACTTTAAACTTGCAGATTCCAAAACCACATATTTACTTGCCATTTTCATCATCTCCATTCTTCTTGCGGTACAGTTCTTCTACTTCATCATTCATCTTATTAATTTGCTTGTTATACTCTTCTTCCATTTCATCTTTCGCTTTCTCCAAATCTTTAGTAATTCCTTCTAGAAAGCTAAAATCATCTTCAAAACTTTTCTTGTTATTATAATCATCTAAAATATCTGAACTTGACCTTATATATTCTGTTTCTTCTTTTGCTTTTTTTATCTCATCGGTAAAATTAAACATACTTTCATCAAAGTACTGTTTTTCTTTTTTTATATTACTTATTTCTTCTTCCTTATTTTGGATTTCTTTTAAATAATCGATTTTTTCGTCCATTTTCGCTACCTCATAAACTATACTCTTAAAAATAATTAAAACTCAAAATAATTAAAATACTGGATCAAAATGTATATTGCGTATTTGCTTTTCTATCATTTGAGCATCCTCCATATCTTGAGTTTCAACTTTCTTAGCATATGCAGGAACCTTTTTGGCTACTTTGAGCATCTTTTTATTTACTCTTTTAGCTTGCTTAAAGATTTTATCTCCTACTTTTTTGCCATTTCCCATAGCTGTTACATCACTTTTTTTAACAGTTATTTTTGCTGGTTCAAACTCCACAGTAACAAATCCCGAAGCTGCTGAATTAGCTAATGAAGCATCTGATTTAAAATTTGACATTTTTTATCCCCTCTTTCTAAATTTATAAAATGGATCTTTATTAGGTTCTTTTTCTGGCTCTATGATTTCGTCTTCGTCATCATCTTCTTGATTTTTATGCAATTCCTCAATTGCTGCCTCTTTCATTCTTTTTTCTAGTTCATTTATTCTTTGTTTTGTAAAATCCGCTTCTTTCTCATCTTTATATCCCATACTAACAACTTCAACAATGTCAGTTTCTTTTATAATTTTAATTTGATAATCACTTCCATAACCATAAGGATATAAAATCACCTGATACCCTGCTAATAATCCAATTTCCGGAGTTCTCATAAACGCTCTAGATATAATTACATAAATATCATCTTCTTCATCCTCTATTTCTACTGCTGAACCTAGTGGAAGAAATTCCTTTTCATCACTCATAATTTATTTTATATAATGTAGTAAGTTCTACACTATACCCTCCTTCCTCTTTTGTGGCATAACGATGGTTTTCATCACATCATCGTTTAATTTTATAAGTTCGTTAAATTTGGATTTTCTACGTCTAGCATTATAAGGAATATCAACAAAAGTTTGCTGACCAACTTCCCCTCCGAAAACTATTTGCTCAACATTTTCTTTAACTTGACTTGTAACTGAATTATAAGTTTTTCCAACATTAGAAATTAAATCAAGCATTATCACCTGTATATTATCTTCCAAATTTTCAATAATACTAAAGAAATCTTCTGCTGAAATATTTAGCTTATCTATTATTAAAGATATACCGTTAAAAATCACTAAATGCTTTTCAAGACTATCCAACTTTGATATATCTTTTATAGCATCAACAACATCTTGATAATTAGTTTGAATACTATTTGAAGAAATATAAACATCATATTCTCTTTCATTGAAATAGCCAAAAACATCAATTACGATTATATCACAAGCAATGTTTGATATATTATTTTCAATTATTTTATCTACTAACATTAACTGTTTTTTATTAACAGGGAAAATGCCTATCTTTGACTTTTCAAATAGCCCTAAATATTCTACTGATACATCTTCTTTGTTTAAACCTAAATAAAGCTTATTATCTTCTTCGACTGCTTCTGTATCATTTTCTTCATCTTCAAAATTATCAGAATATATACTACCTTTATAATTATTTACATATTCGCTAAACATCTCTTCTGTTAGATTTTCTGGTACCATTGGTATTTTACTTGGTCGTTCTCCTATATATGAACTATCTAGTTCTTCTACTTCTTTTTCTAGATTATTTAATACTTCCGAGCTAGTTTCTCCTTTGGTTGGAAGATAGAACTGAATAGATGTTGGAACATCTTTATAAAATACTTGTCCTCTTCCATTTATAGCTTGTTGTTGTAATTTTTCTCTTCCCATTATGGTACTTACATCATCTGCATCATTTAGATAAAGAACCATTTTTGATGGTATATTACTCATCATTCTCATCTGTATTGCACCAGCTCTACTTGCTGTCATAATGAGATACACTCCAAGACTACTTCCTTCTCTAAGTACCTGTAAAAGATCATCATCTATCTTATCTTTTCTATTATCATTTGAAGTCAAGCCATCATAGCTGTCTAAAATATTTATTATTACCGGAAGGTGAATATTTGTCTTATTTTCATACTGCTTTATTGTTGCAACTCCTGCTTCTTTAAAGTCTTTCTTTCTAGTTGCTAAAGTAGTAGTT
This sequence comes from Lachnospiraceae bacterium, assembly GCA_031263035.1. GTDB lineage: Bacteria > Bacillota > Clostridia > Lachnospirales > Lachnospiraceae > JAISGP01. The sequence continues at coordinate 4,369 of JAISGP010000150.1, forward strand.
ATACTTCTCATCATCTTTTCTAATTTTTCATCTTCTTCAAGAGTAACTATATCTATTACATTTGGTAAATCTTTAAGGGGTAGAAGTCCATTAGTACCAAAGTCTAATAAGTTAAACTGTATATCAATAGGATTTGTTTTATAGGCATAATTAAGAACTAAGCTTTGAAGGATTGTTGATTTACCATATCCTGGACTTCCAAAAATGGCAGTACTTCCTATTTTTTCTATATCAAAGTTATAGACTTCTTGAGATTGTTCTTTAGGTAAATCAAGTAATCCAAGTGGTATACTTAAATCACTTATATTATCAATATTTCCATCTATATACTCTTTACTTTTATAATTTTTCTGTTCTTCTATCCACTCATCTTCTACAGATATATTGTTTCCCATGTTAGGTAACCATGGTTTATCGGGTACTACATACTCTGACTTTTCAAATACCTTATTTACTTCATCTATTACAGCCTCTAATTCCGTAGGTAAGTCGGATGTATCATGTCCTTGTTTTACATCTTCACTTGGGTCAAGGAGAAGTTCATATTGTCCATAATCATTTATACTATATATTCTTTCATCTACTGTTTCTGCCACCTCTGCATCTGGATCATAAGGTATACCTGCATATCCACTTTGGAACATTTCATAGACTTCATTTTCTCCTACTTTAAGATATCCACGTCCAGGATTAGTTATACTGGCTGCATCCGGTGTCTTTAGTAGTTCATTGGAATCTGCTGTACTTGCCATTTTAAGAGCTATCTTACTTCTACTATTTGCTTCTATCTGGTCATTAACTACACCACTTGGTTTTTGTGTGGCAAGGATTAAATGCACTCCAAGGCTTCGTCCTATACGAGCTACTGATGTAAGTTCATCCAAAAATTCTGGTACATTTGCCTTAAGTTCTGCAAATTCATCTGATACTAATACTAGATGTGGTAGTGGTTTATCCGGATAAACAATTCCTTCCTTAGGTTCAAATCTTCCCTTATAAAGGCTCATATATCCATTTATATTATTAACACCATATTTGGCAAATTCCCTTTGTCTTTTATCTAGTTCTGCCTTAATACTTGCTAATGCTCTTGCAGTTCCTGCACCATCAAGGTTAGTAATTGCTCCCATAAAGTGAGGTAGTTTATCCAAGGTATTTGCTATACCTCCACCCTTCCAGTCGATTATGAGCATACCTATATCTTCTGGAGAATAGTTAATGGCTAGTCCTATAAGATATGTGGTAAGAAATTCTGACTTACCTGAACCTGTAGTACCACCTACTAATGCATGAGGTCCATGAAATCTTTCATGAAGATCCCAATATACAAGGTCTGATTTACCACGCCAGCCTATAAGAGATTTAATACTTTTATTAGGTGCAGCTTTCCTCCAACGAGTATTAATATCTAATTCTTCAACAGTTCTTACTTCGTATTGTTAAAGTAAACCAAGACTTTCAGGTACTGCGTTTTTTTCAACTTCTATGTGGTGTAAGTTGGCTAAGGTTCTAATCATAGTTTCAATTTTATTATTAACATCACTGCTTTCATCAGAAGC
>JAISGP010000011.1 GCA_031263035.1 Lachnospiraceae bacterium
GTTTTTAATTAGTTTTTTTAAAAAACTATTGAAATATAAAAGATATTTAAAAGAAAAAATGAGGGTAAATAACCCAAGTAAAAAACTGGAGGAAAACAAAATGTTTAAAAAAATTCAAGATTTATTAGTTGAAGAGTTAGATTTAGAAAGAGATACAATTAAACCTGAGACAGGTTTTGAAGAACTTGGTTTAGATTCTTTAGATATATTCCAATTAATTAATGACCTTGAGGATGAACTTGATATTAAGATTGAAACTGACGCTGACTTAAAAACAATTTCTGATTTAGTAACATACGTTGAAAAGAAAGTTGCAGAAAAATAAAACAATGAGCTTAGATACTAAGCTCTATATTTTTTAAGTAAAAATAGGGTGGATATAAATGAAAACAAAGATTACAGAATTATTAAATATTGAATACCCGATTTTTCAAGGCGGTATGGCATGGGTAGCAGATGCATCTCTTGCCGGAGCAGTTTCTAAAGCTGGGGGATTAGGAATTATAGGTGGTGGTAATGCACCTAAGGAAGTAGTAGTTTCTAATATTCGAAAGATTAAAGAAATGACAGATAAGCCTTTTGGGGTAAATATAATGCTTTTAAGTCCTTTTGTAGATGATGTAGTTGATGCTGTTATTGAAGAAGGAGTAAAAGTAGTAACTACCGGAGCAGGAGATCCCGGTAAGTATTTAGATAGATTTAAAGCAGCAGGAATAAAAGTAATTCCGGTAGTGGCAAGTGTTGCTCAAGCTAAGCGTATGGAAAAAACCGGAGTAGATGCAGTTGTTTTTGAAGGTATGGAAGCCGGAGGACATATAGGTAAATTAACTACTATGGCAGGGCTTCCACAGATTGTGGATGCAGTTAATATTCCTGTAGTTGGTGCAGGTGGTATTGCTGATGGAAGAGGAGTTGCAGCTGCTTTTATGCTTGGTGCAAGTGCTGTACAAGTAGGTACTAGATTTGTTGTAGCTAAAGAATCTAATGTTCATGAAAATTATAAAAAAATGATTATTAAAGCTCGTGATATTGACACTATCGTAACTAATGAACATTTTGGACATCCGGTTCGTGCCCTTAAAAATGAATTAGCAAGAACATATATAAAGATGGAGAAAGCTCTTCTAAAAGAGGAAAATCCAGATATGACAGAGTTTGACGACTTAGGTCGTGGAGCTTTAATGAATGCTGTAGTTAAGGGTGATGTAAAAAAAGGTTCCGTTATGTCTGGTCAAGTTGCAGGCTTAGTTACTAAAATAGATCAACCGGTATCTGAGATATTAGAAGAGCTAATGGAAGAAGCAAAGGCTTGTGTTAAAGATATGAGTAAGGTTTTTGAATAGCAAAAAGGTAAACGAATATGAAAACAGCATTTTTATTTCCAGGTCAAGGTGCTCAATACCTTGGAATGGGAAAAGATTTATATGATAATTCAAATATAGTTAAAGAAAGAATATTAGAAGCTTCAGAAATTCTTGGATATGATGTACTTGATATTATGACAAATGAAGAAGATAAATTAAATCAAACCTCTTATACTCAGCCAATTATTCTTACTTTATCAGTTGGAATATTAGAAGAGTTAGAAAGCAGAGGAATAAAGCCAGACGTTGTAGCCGGTCTTTCTCTTGGAGAATATACTGCATTAGTTGCAAGTAAAGCTATTGGTTTTAAAGATTGCGTTAGTTTAGTAAGTAAACGTGGCAAATTTATGGAAGAAGCTGCCCCTTCCGGTACAGGAAAAATGGTAGCTATTATGAAAGCTAAAAGAGAAATTATTGAAGAATGTTGCATGGAAGCAAGCACTAAAGGAATTGTAAGTCCAGCTAATTATAATACTCCAGAACAGATTGTTATTGGAGGAGAAGGAGATGCAGTGGATATGGCAGTATCTCTTTTAAAGGAAAAGGGCTATAAGAGAGCTATTCCTTTAAAGGTAAGTGGACCATTTCATACTAAAATTCTTGAACCTGCAAGTATTAAATTAAATGCTGAATTACAAAAAATTGATTTTAAAGAGTTTAATATACCACTAATTTCAAATACAACATCAAAGGTGATGGAACATAGTCAGATTATTCCATTACTTACCAGACAGGTTATGAGTCCGGTCCTTTGGTATGATGGAATAAATACAATGATAGACATGGGTGTAGATACGTTTATTGAAGTAGGACCGGGAAAAACATTGTCTAATTTTATGAAGAAAATAGATAAAGAAAAAGTTACTGGGAATGTAGAAGATATGGAAACTTTACATCATTTGCTTTCAGTTTACTAGGAGAAGATATGGATTTTAAAGGTAAGAATATATTGGTTACTGGTAGTAATCGAGGAATTGGAAGAGAGATTGCTCTTTCATTTGCAAGATTAGGAGGAAATATCGTTATTAACGGAAGTAAGTCTATTAATCAAGAACTTATTTCAGAATTAGAAGGTATGGGGATACAGACTTATGGAGTGATTGGAGATGTTTCTAATTATGAAGAAGCTAAGAGAATGATTTCAGATATTGAAGAAAATATTGGAAAAATCGATGTACTTGTTAATAATGCAGGTATAACAAAGGATGAACTTATAATTAGAATGAAACCGGAAGAATTTCAGGATGTAATAAAGGTAAATCTTGTAGGTACATATAATATGACTTCAATTGTTGTTAAGTCTATGCTTAGACGTAGAACAGGTGCAATTATAAATATATCTTCTGTGGTAGGTCTAGTAGGTAATATTGGTCAGTCTAATTATGCAGCATCTAAGGCAGGTATTATTGGTTTTACTAAGTCAATAGCAAGAGAAGTAGCTGGTAGAAGTATCACAGTAAATGCTATTGCACCAGGTTTTATTGAAACCAGTATGACAGAAGTATTATCAGATAAGATTAAGGAACAGGCAAAAGTTGGTATTCCAATGAATAAATTTGGAACAGCCCGTGATGTAGCAGAGGCTGCCATTTTCCTTGCCGGTGCAAATTATATAACAGGACAGGTTATAAATGTTGATGGCGGAATGGTTATGAATGGATAGGGAAATTGAAGGAGAAGCGATGAATAGAGTAGTAGTTACAGGTATGGGAGTAACTAGTCCCATTGGAAATTCTATCCCAGAATTTTGGGAAAGTTTAAAAGATGGAAAAGTTGGCATTGGCCCAATAACTAAATTTGATCCGGAAGGAACTGGAGTAAGTCTGGCAGCAGAAATAAAAGATTTTCCTTCAGATAAGTATTTTGCAAAAAAAGATTTAAGAAAGATGGATTCTTTTTCTGCCTATGGTATCTATGCAACTCTTGAAGCCCTTGCTATGTCTAACCTAAATTTTGAAGATGAAGACATGGATAGAGTGGGTGTTATAGTTGGCTCAGGGGTTGGTGGTCTTGTTACAATGGAAGAACAGATTATCAAGATGAGTGAAAAAGGACCGGAGCGAATTTCTCCACTTTTTATTCCTATGGTTATTTCAAATATGGCAGCAGGAAATATTGCCCATAGACTTGGTGCTAAAGGTATTTGCACATCTATTACAACGGCTTGTGCTTCCGGTACAAATTGTATTGGTGAGGCTTTTAGAAATATTAAACATGGCTATTCTGATGTAATATTTGCGGGAGGAACAGAAAGTTCTATATGTGAAATTGGCATTGGCGGATTTGCAAGTCTTACAGCTCTTACAAAATCAGATGATCAATATAGAGCATCAATTCCTTTTGATAAAGAAAGAAACGGCTTCGTTATGGGTGAAGGTGCTGGTGTAATTGTTTTAGAAAGTTTAGAACATGCTAAAGCTCGCGGTGCTAACATACTTGGAGAAATTGTAGGATATGGCTCAAATTGTGATGCGTATCACATGACAAGTCCTTTGCCAGACGGAAGTGGTGCCGCGAAAGCTATGAAACTAGCTATTAATGAAGCAGAGATTAATCCTTCCGAAATTGGATATATTAATGCTCATGGTACTTCAACAGTTGCAAATGAAAAGGGAGAAGCAAAGGCAATTGAAAATGTTTTTGGAGACAATAGCAATGTTTTAGTTTCTTCTAGCAAATCAATGACAGGACATCTTTTAGGTGCGGCAGGAGGCATTGAAGCAATTGCAACTCTTTTATCACTGGAAAATCAATATGTAACTGTTACTGCAGGAACCAAAGAGATAGATGATGACATGAATATTAATGTTGTATTAAACGAAGGTGTATCTCATAGTTTTGATTATGCCCTATCTAATTCTTTAGGATTTGGTGGTCATAATGCAGTGGTATGTTTTAAAAGATATATAGAAGATTAAAATGGATACACAAACAAATTAAATATATTTTTATATTAAGTTGTAGAAGGTATGTTAATAAGTAAATTACTTAGAAGTCTTAGCTTCAAGATATTATATTAGTTTTGCTTCTCTTAAATATAAAGATATGAAAAAAAGAATGTTTAATTACATATGGGGTTAGAATTATGAATTCAAAAGATGTAAAAAAATTAATAAGCTATTTTGATAAATCAAGTATTCGAGAGTTTGAATTTCACGAAGGTGATTTCGATATATATTTAAGTAAAAATAATGAGTATGGAAAGAAATCTAAAAAGTCCGAACTACCTATTTCATTGCCTAATATTTTAGCAAATGCAGGTAGTGTATTAAATAAAGGAAATGATGTAGCTACAAAACAAGAAGAATCTAAGGTAGAAGAAGGTTATGTAGTTAAATCTCCTATTGTGGGAGTTGTATATTTGAAGCCAGGTCCTGATAGTGATGTATATGTTAAAGTAGGAGATACAGTTTCTGAAAAAACTACAGTATGTATTGTAGAAGCCATGAAGATGATGAATGAAGTGCAAGCAGGTAAAGCAGGAACAATTACAGAAATACTTTGCCATGATGAACAAGTAGTAGGTGTTGGTGATCCGCTATTTAGAATTAAAGAATAGAATATAAATATGTAAAAATTGGTGAAAATCTACTTTTTTATGAAGTAGTTATATTGAACAAAGTTTTATGTAAAATTAGTTTTTAAATAGAAAATAAAGCTAACTAGATGAAATGATATAAAAAAAGATATGGTTTAGTTTTATAAACGCATAAACATAAGGGGGAACATACATGGCTATTATGGATATAAATAAAATAAAAGAAATTATACCTCATCGTTATCCTTTCTTACTTTTAGATAGAGTAGAAAGCTTAGAACCTGGAAAAAGTATTGTTGCAAAGAAAAATGTAACTGCAAATGAGGAATTCTTCAATGGACATTTTCCTCAGGAACCTGTTATGCCGGGAGTTCTTATTGTGGAAGCATTAGCTCAAGCAGGTGCGGTGGCACTTCTTTCAATGGATGAATTTAAAGGTAAAACAGCGTATTTTGGCGGACTTGATAAAGTTAAATTTAGAAAAAAAGTTGTTCCGGGAGATACACTAGAACTTCATGTTGAGATAATCAAGATGAGAGACATTGCAGGAATCGGTAAAGGAATAGCTTACGTAGATGGGAAAAAGGCTTGCGAAGCCACATTAACCTTTATGATTGGATAAAGCAAATTTTTAGATGTTGGTTTTCTTTCATCATAATTAGAATATTAATAAAGTTTTTTAAAGAGAGTTTCGAGAAAATTATTGTTAAAAGAATAATTTGAAATGAAAAATTATAGGGAGGTTACCCTTGATTAATAAAGTTTTAATTGCAAATAGAGGAGAAATAGCAGTAAGAATTATACGTGCTGCAGCAGAATTAGGTATCAAAACAGTTGCAGTTTATTCGGAAGCAGATAAAGATGCCCTTCATACAATAATGGCAGATGAAGCTGTATGTATTGGAGGAGCGAAGTCCTCTGAATCCTATTTAAATATAAATAATATTCTTTCTGCAGCCATTGCTACTGGAGTAGATGCTATTCATCCTGGATTTGGATTTTTAAGTGAAAATCCTAAATTTGCAACAATGTGCGAAGAAATAGGAATTGAATTTATTGGCCCAAGTGCTAAAGTTATGGAGCTTATGGGCAATAAGGTAAACGCCAGAGAATCTATGATGAATGCAGGCGTTCCGGTAATTCCCGGAAGTAAGGGAATAGTTAAAACCTATTCTGAAGCTAAGAAAATAGCTAAAAAAATTGGCTATCCGGTTATGCTTAAAGCGGCATCCGGTGGTGGTGGAAAAGGAATTAGAAAAGTTAGTGATGAGAAAGAGATGGAGTCACTCTTTGAGACAGCTAGTAAAGAAGCACTAGTTTCTTTTGGAGATAGTTCCATGTATATAGAAAAACTTGTTTATCCTGCAAGACATATAGAAGTTCAAATATTAGCAGATAAATTTGGAAATGTTATTCATCTTGGAGAAAGAGATTGTTCTCTTCAAAGAAATAATCAAAAGGTTCTTGAAGAATCACCATCTGTTTCAATTTCCGAGATACTAAGAAAGAAAATTGGAGATATAGCAAGAAAAGCTGCGGCTTATGTAGGATATGAAGGAGCCGGTACCTTAGAGTTTTTATATCAAAATCGAAAATTCTATTTTATGGAAATGAATACTCGTATTCAAGTAGAACATCCGGTTTCTGAATATGTTACAGGTGTTGATATTGTAAAAGAACAATTTAGAATAGCTTCCGGAGAAAAATTAAGATATAAACAGAAGGATATTATCATTCGTGGTCACGCAATTGAATGTAGAATTAATGCAGAAAATCCAAAGCTTAATTTTATGCCTAGTTCAGGAAAGATTAATGGACTTTTTCTACCTAGTGGTGGTCCCGGAATAAGAGTAGATTCTGCTATGTATCAAGGATATTCTATTCCTCCATACTATGACTCTATGATAGCAAAAGTTATAGTTCATGGGGAAGACAGAATGGATGCCATTATGAAGATGCAGAGAGCATTAATGGAATTTGAAATAGATGGAGTAGTTACTAATGTTGATTTCTTACTTGACTTGATAGGAGATAAACAAGTTTTATCAGGGAAATATTCCACTGCATATTTAGCTAAAAAGTTTTTACCTAGATGGATTAAGGCAGCAAAAAGAGAAGATGAAATAGAAGAAAAAGCAAAAGTTGAAGAAGAAAAATAAATAAAAAGATTGATATAGAAACTATAATATTTACATACTGGGAGAACATATGTCATTATTTAAAGCTAAAAAGAAATATATAAGAATAAAACCCAGTGATTACATGGGTGATGATACAGTTAGTCACTTAGATGTGCCGGAAGACATGTTTAAAAAATGCCCTCATTGTAAAAATATTATTTATGCAAAAGATATGGGGGATGAGAAGGTTTGCCCCTGTTGCGGTTATAACTTTAGATTAAGTTCTAAAGAGAGATTAGATAATATTTGCGATGAAGGAACCTTTGTCCCTTTTAACGAAGAGATAGAGCCTAAAAAAACTTTTGATTTTCCGGACTATGAAAAGAAACTAGAAAAGGCTAAAGAGAATACTGGAATTAATGAAGCTGTAGTAACTGGTTTTTCTAAAATAGGTGGTATAGATACTGCTATTGCTGTAATGGATGCAGGTTTTATTATGGGAAGTATGGGTATTGTAGTAGGAGAAAAGATTACCTTATTATTTGAGGAAGCTACAAAAAGAAAACTCCCTGTAATTATATTTGCTGCAAGTGGCGGTGCAAGAATGCAGGAAGGTATCTTTTCTTTGATGCAAATGGCTAAAATTAGCTTTGCAGTAAGAAAACATAGTGAGGCGGGGCTACTTTATGTAAGTGTATTAACTGATCCAACAACAGGTGGAGTTACAGCCAGCTTTGCAATGGATGGAGATATAATTTTAGCGGAGCCCGGAACTTTAGTTGGATTTGCAGGAAGACGAGTAATAGAGCAAACTATGAAAAGCAAGTTACCAAAAGATTTTCAAAGTGCGGAATTTGTATTAGAACATGGATTTATTGATAAAATTGTAAAACGAGATGAGTTAAAGGATACGTTATGGAAGATATTAAAACTTCATGGGACATTGTAGAATTATCTAGACAACAGGATAGAATGACAGGCCATGAACTTATAGATTTGATTTTTGAAGATTTTATTGAGTTTCATGGTGATAGAAGTATTGGCGATGACAAGGCAATTGTAGGTGGTATTGCTTCTTTAAAAGGGAAGCCAGTTACGGTTATTGGTGTTCAAAAGGGTAAGAATCTATCTGATAATATTGAGACTAATTTTGGACAGCCATCTCCTGAAGGGTATAGAAAAGCTCTTCGATTAATGAAGCAAGCTGAAAAATTTAATAGACCTATTATTTGCTTTGTTAATACTCCTGGAGCATATTCCGGTGCTACTGCAGAAGAGAGAGGTCAAGGAAGCGCTATTGCTACTAATCTATTGGAGATGAGTGGTTTGTCTGTGCCTGTTATTTCTATTTTAACAGGAGAAGGTGGTTCCGGAGGAGCTCTCGCCTTATCCGTTGCAAATGAAGTATGGATTATGGAAAATGCCACATATTCTATTTTATCTCCGGAAGGATTTGCAACTATACTTTGGAAAGATGGAAGTAAAGCCAAAGAAGCTAGTGAGTTAATGAAGATGACAGCCAAGGATTTGCTGGAAAATAAAATAGTAGATAAAATAATATTAGAATATAATGGAGAGAAAAAGCTTACTAATGAAGAAATTGCAAATAATTTGCAAGAAGAGTTAGAAAAAGCTTTGGATAGATATTCGTTAATGAGTAAGGAAGATATAAAATTAAATAGAGAAATTAGATTTAGAAAATATTAGACAAAAAATCTAATATTTTTTTTATTTTTCTATTGACAAGAGGGGAATGTTGTGGTATTGTACTAATCAAGTAATACAGTAACACAATATAAAAAAATAAATATGAAAGAAAGGAGACCATTATGGCATGGAATATAAATAATTATTCTCCGGTATATATGCAACTTATGCAGATTATATCTTGGGATATTATAAAAGGTAAATTTAAAGCAGGAGATAAATTGCCTTCAGTAAGGGATTTAGCAGTTGAGGCTTCAGTTAATCCGAACACTATGCAGAAGGCACTCTCGGAGCTTGAAAGAACAGGAATAGTTTATTCAAAAAGAACTAGTGGGAGATTTATTACTGAAGACGGGGAGGTAATCAAAAAATTGAAGGTAGATTTAGCTAGAAAAGAGATTGAGGATTTCTTAGATAAGATGAATAATATGGGGTTTTCAGGAAGTGATACCCTTGAGTTGATTTCAAAGATTGTAAGTGAAGGGGGGAAATAAATGATGAATTCACTTTTAGAAGTTAGAGGAGTTTCTAAGATTTATAAGCATAATAAGATGGCTTTAAATAATTTTAGCATTAATCTAGAAGGTGGACAGATAGTTGGACTTTTAGGACCAAACGGAAGTGGTAAGTCTACTTTGATAAAGATGATTAATGGTTTGTTAGTTCCTAATTCGGGTATGATTTATGTAGATGGAAAGCCAGTGGGTATTGATACTAAGAAGATTATCTCATACCTTCCAGAGCGAACATATTTTGATAAGCAACAGACTGTAAAAGAGTTATTATCATATTTTGCAGATTTTTATGAAGATTTTGATATGAAAAAAGCAGAAGCTATGCTTGCTGACTTAGGAGTTAATCAAAATGCTAAGATGAAAGAACTTTCAAAAGGAACTCAAGAAAAGGTTCAGCTAGTTTTAGTAATGAGTAGAAAAGCCTTATTATATATCTTAGATGAGCCAATTGGTGGAGTTGATCCAGCTGCTAGAGATTATATACTTAATACCATACTTAAAAATTATAACCCTAACGGACTTGTACTTATTTCTACTCATCTTATATCAGATGTAGAGAATACTTTAGACAGAGTTATATTTATTAAAAATGGTGAGTTAATTCTAAATGAGAATGCAGATGATTTACGTGTTCAAAGACGTAATTCGGTAGATGAAATATTTAGGGAGGTGTTTGCATGTTAGGAAAGTTATTAAAATATGATATGAAAGCTATAAGTAAGTTCTTAATTATTGTCCATGCAGCACTTCTTGGTGTAGCAGTGATTATAAGTTTTATGGCTAGTTATTATTCAAAGGGTTCAAAATCTAATACAAGTTTTTCCGTTAATTTAGAAAATGGTATAGGTTCTGCTATATTTTTAATTTTAATCATTATTGCCATTGTTATTTTTATAGGGGCATATTATGGAACATATATAATATCAGCCTCACGTTACTATAAGAATATATATTCAGATGAAGGATATTTACTTAATACCTTACCTGTTTCTAAAGATAAGATTTTACTTTCTAAAATTATAATGGCAACAATCTGGGGAATAGCTGATATAGTTGTTATTATAATATCATTCATGATTTTGTTTAAGGTAACACCAAGCAAAATATCATCTGTGCTAAGAACAGCTGTAACATCTGATGGAGAGACTTTTTGGAGCATGTGGGGTAGTCTTATAATTGTTCTGATTGTGACTTTTATAATTCAAACTATAGTTTCAATTATTACTATTTACTTTTCTATAACTATAGGAGATGTATTTTTCGGACATAGAGTGGTAGGAGCTATTGTATCTTACGTTGTGATTAGCTTTATCGTTGGAATAACATCTGGTCTTATATCAGCTGGTTTTTCATCAAGTCATGCTTTTAATCATGAACCAGATAGTATGGAAGCGGCAGTTAAAGCTATGCAAGGAATAAAAGTTGTTGGAACCAGGCTTATGATAGCAGAGATAGTATTTATGATTATAATTGGGGCTGTAATGTACTTCTTGACACGATATATGTTAAATAAAAAGTTAAATCTTGAATAAGTAGATTTAATAAACAATAATGTTAATAGATAAGTGAGGAGATAGTAGGTTATAATAAAAATAATTCAAGTTTTCTTCTTTTAAATATTAGGCTTATATCTTTAGTAAATTAATTTTTTGATTAATTTTACTAGGATATAAGTCTTTTTAATTGTATTTTAATTGATGAAAAACAGAAATTCATTGCCTTAATAATGTAAGAATGGTATAATTTCGTGAGAATAAATGAATAGGGGCAATACATTAAATGAAAAGAATTTTACTTAAATTAAGTGGTGAAGCCTTGGCTGGAGATAAGCACTTTGGTTTTGACGAAAGTGTTTGCTTAGATGTGGCAAGACAAGTTAAAGAGGTAAAGGATAAAACAAACCTTCAGATAGCTATAGTTATAGGCGGAGGTAATTTCTGGCGGGGAAGATCATCAGAAAATATTGATAGAGTTAAAGCGGACCAGATAGGTATGCTTGCAACTGTTATGAATGCTGTTTATGTTTCTGAAATTTTTAGAAGTGTAGGTATGGAAACGAAAGTATTTACACCTTTTGAGTGTGGCAATGTTAGTAATTATTATAGTAAAGATGAGGCTATGGAAGCACTTGATTTAGGGAAGGTTGTATTTTTTGCAGGTGGAACTGGTCATCCATATTTTTCAACAGATACTGGGGCAAGTTTATTTGCAGTACAGATTGAAGCTGATGCTATAATGATGGCTAAGGCTGTAGATGGAATATATGATAGTGACCCTAATAAAAATAAAGATGCTAAAAAGTATGATGAAATAAGTATAAGTGAAGTTATTGATAAAAGACTTCAAGCAACAGATTTAGCTTCTTCTATTATGTGTCTTGAAAATAAAATGCCTATTTGGGTATTTGGTTTAAACGAAAAAGATAGTATAATTAATTCGTTAACAGGTAATTTTAATGGTACTAAGATTACAGTATAGATAAAATGATATAAATATTGAGTATGAGCTTTTGATTATTCTATTGATTATAAACCTTAGATTTTAGGTTGTTTTATTACTAAGGTTTTAAGGTATTTGTGGTATTTAATAGTACATTGAAAAAAAGTATAAGAAATTTTAAATTTAAAGATAAAAAGGGAGATGAAAAAAATGAATGAAAGATTAGCAGTTTACGAGGAGAAAATGAGTAAAACAATGGATAATTTAGCAGGGGAGTTTGGTGCAATTAGAGCCGGACGTGCGAATCCTCATGTGTTAGATAAAATTACAGTGGATTATTATGGAACTCCAACACCACTTCAACAAGTAGGAAATATTAGCGTTCCGGAACCAAGAATGATTCTTATTCAACCATGGGAAAAAACCTTATTAAAAGAGATTGAAAAGGCTATCCAAATGTCAGAACTTGGAATTAATCCAACAAATGATGGTTCTGCAATTCGTTTAATATTTCCAGAGTTAACAGAAGAAAGACGTAAAGAGCTTGCAAAGGATGTAAAGAAAAAAGGCGAAGCAGCTAAAGTTGCCATAAGAAATATTCGCCGTGATGGAATAGATCATGTAAAGAAACTTAAGGGTTCTGAAGTATCTGAAGATGAAATAGCTGATCTTGAGGATGAACTTCAAAAACTTACAGATAAATATATTAAGAAAGTAGATGCTTCAGTTGAAGTTAAATCAAAAGAGGTGCTTACTGTATAATGAATATTCCAAAGCACGTAGCCATTATTTTAGATGGTAATGGACGTTGGGCAAAGTCTAAAGGTATGCCTAGAAATTATGGCCACCAAAAGGGAGCAAAGAACGTAGAGATTATTTGCGAGAAAGCTTTTAATCTAGGAATTAAATATTTAACTGTATATGCATTTTCTACGGAAAACTGGAATAGGCCTAGTGATGAAGTATCTGCACTTATGAAGCTTCTTAGAAATTATTTAAAGACAGCTAAGAAAACTGCAGATAAAAATCATATGAAAATTCAAGTTATTGGGGATAAAACAGGATTAGATGAAGATTTGCAAAAAGCAATTTTCGATTTAGAAGACCATACCAAGGATAATGATGGGTTAAATTTTAATATTGCCATAAATTACGGAAGCAGAGATGAGATTAAACGAAGTGTAATTCAGATTGCAAATGAGGTTTCAGAAGGTTTGATTTCACCGACCGATATTGACGAAGAACTTATCAATAATCATCTTGATACAAAGGAGATTCCGGACCCAGATTTGCTTATTCGTACAAGTGGCGAGATAAGATTGTCTAATTTTCTTCTGTGGCAGTTAGCCTATACAGAGTTTTATTTTACGGATGTACATTGGCCAGATTTTTCAGAAGAAGAATTGATTAAAGCAATTGAAGTATATGATAGTAGAAATAGAAGATTTGGTAAATAATATGTTTCTCACAGGAGGAAAGTATGTTTATAAAAAGATTAATTAGTGGGATAGTGCTTCTTATTATACTTGCGGCAGGTTTGATACTTGGAGGAAATTTCTTATTATTCCTTCTTGAAGTAGTTTCTTTAGTTGGTTTATTTGAGATTTACCGTTTAGGAAAGGTTAGTAAAAATCTTCTTGGTTTAGTGGGATATGTGGGAAGTATTATGTACTACCTATTAATTAAATTTGCAAATGGACAATATTTGATGCCAGCCATTGTATGTGTATTTATATTAATGGCAGGGGTTTATGTATTTTTATTCCCAAGATTTAATATAAGACAAGTATGTATGGCATTTTTTGGATTTTTCTATGTTTCAGTTCTTTTGTCATATGTGCTTCAAATAAGAATGATGACAGATGGAAAACATCTTGTTTGGCTTGTAATTATTGCTTCTTGGGGAAGTGATATATTTGCATATTGCGTAGGAATGCTTTTTGGTAAAACCAAGATGGCACCGAAACTTAGCCCTAAGAAATCAGTAGAAGGTGCTATTGGTGGCTTAGTAGGAGCCGGAGTCATAGGGCTTATATATGCTTTAATTGTAAATGCAGTTGTCGGTACAGACTGGAATGTATTCTTAATTCTTGCTATTTGCGTTATTGGAGCATTAGTTTCAATGATTGGCGACTTAACAGCCTCTGCAATAAAACGTAATTTTGAAATTAAGGATTTCAGTAATCTAATTCCTGGTCATGGCGGCATATTAGATAGATTCGATAGTGTAATAATGATTGCACCAATAGTATTCTATTTCCTAATTCTTATTAACAGATAGAATAAAGTTAAGATATAAGATAGTTGCAAATGAATGAATTTGCAGCTATTTCAGTGAGATGGAGAAGGTTTTAATTATTACAAATATTAATTTTAAATATGTAATTGAATATTTATGATTAATCTTGTTAGATAGTTAGAGAGAAGTATGGAATGATTAATAAAAAAATAAGTATTTTAGGTTCTACAGGCTCAATCGGAACCCAGACTTTAGATGTAGTTAGATTTCATGGAGATATAGAAGTTCTTGCTATAAGTGGAAATAAAAATATAAAAGTTTTAGAACAACAGACCCGTGAGTTTAAGCCGGGTCTTATTTGTGTATATGATGATGAACTTGCAGAAACGTTTAAAGAAAAAATAAAAGATTTAAAGAACATTGAAGTTGTTTCAGGGATGGATGGTTTGATTAAGGTTGCCACGCTACAAAATGTGGACATGGTTGTTACTGCAGTTGTAGGTATGATAGGAATTAAACCAACTATTGAAGCAATTAAAGCCGGTAAAGACATAGCCCTTGCAAATAAGGAAACTCTTGTAACAGCCGGGCATCTTATTATGCCATTAATTAAAAAAATGGGAGTGAAATTATTTCCTGTTGATAGTGAACATAGTGCAATCCTTCAGGCAATTCATGGCTATAAAAACGATGATATTTATAAGATATTATTAACAGCTAGCGGTGGTCCATTTAGAGGAAGAAAAAAGGAAGATTTAGCAAATATAAAATTAGAAGATGCCCTAAAACATCCTAATTGGAGTATGGGAGCTAAAATCACCATTGATTCTTCAACAATGGTAAATAAAGGACTTGAAGTTATAGAGGCTAAGTGGTTATACGATGTAGATATTGATCAGATACAGGTAGTAGTTCAACCAACAAGCATTATTCATTCTATGGTTGAATTTAAAGATGGAGCGGTTATAGCACAGCTTGGCACCCCGGATATGAGATTACCTATTCAATATGCACTTTATGAAACAGAAAGATTAAATTTACCAGGGGAAAGATTAGATTTTCATAAGTTAAAAAATATTGAATTTGAAGAGCCAGATATGGAAACCTTTGAAGGTTTAAAATTAGCAATTCTTGTTGGTAAAATTGGTGGCAGTTTAACTACAGTATTTAATGCTGCAAATGAAAAAGCTGTAGCTTTGTTTTTAGATAGAAAGATTGGATATTTAGATATATTTGCAATAATAAAAGAGTGTGTAGAAAATCATGAGAATATTGAAAATCCATCTCTTGAAGAAATATTAGCAACTGAGAAGTGGACGTATGATTTTATAGAAGATAGTTTAAAATAAATGGAAAATTTTTTGTGTAGAATAAAGTTGATTATTGACATAAATGGTATAATATAAATTATAGGTCGTAAAAATATGTTCGCCTGAAAGCCGTATATATTTTTGCAAGATATGTAACGTTGTATTATAATGCAATTAATTTTTAGTTAGGGAGAAATATATTGGGAATTATTTTAGCAATTTTAATATTTGGGTTCATAGTTTTCTTTCATGAACTTGGACATTTTACATTAGCAAAATTAAATGGAATAGAGGTTACTGAATTTGCACTGGGAATGGGACCTAAGCTGATATCTAAAACATATAAGGGAACTCAGTATTCCCTTAGACTTTTACCTATTGGTGGATTTTGTGCTATGGGGGAGGATGCAGAGGCTACAGGAGCTACTGATAATTTTCATTCTAAGAGTGTATGGCAAAGGATTTCGGTTATTGCTTGTGGACCTGTTTTTAATTTTATTCTTGCTTTTGTATGTGCATTGATTTTGATTGGAAATATTGGGTATGATAAGCCGGTAATCAGTGAAGTTACTAAGGGTTCAGCAGCAGCTACTTCCGGTTTAGAAAAAGGTGATGTAATAACCAAGCTTAATAAAACTCATATTGATGTTTTTAGGGAGATAACTCTTTTTAATATGATGCATAGTGGAGAAGATGTAGATGTGACTTATTTAAGAGATGGGAAGACACATACAGTTAATCTTACTCCAAGGTATGATAAAGAGGCTGGTAGGTATTTAATTGGGATTACAGGTGGAGCTTATTCAAAACCTACAGTTCTTTCTACAATTAAATATAGTTGTATCGAGATAAAGTATCAGATAAAAACCGTAATTGATAGTTTGAAAATGTTGGTAACAGGAAAGGTTAGTCCGAAAAATCTTTCCGGACCTATTGGAATTACTCAAGCTGTAAGCACAAGTTATAATGAAAGTAAGGCTTATGGGATAAAAATGGTAGTTATGCAGATGCTTAGTATTGCTATTCTTATTTCTGCCAATTTAGGTGTAATGAATCTTCTCCCTCTTCCGGCACTTGATGGTGGAAGATTGGTATTTCTTTTTATTGAGGTTTTTAGAAAGAAGAAAATTCCTGCGGAAAAAGAGGGGTATGTGCATTTTATTGGGTTTGCGTTGTTGATGGTGTTGATGGTTTTTGTAATGTATAATGATATTGTTAGGATATTTAAGTAGGAAATAGGTGTGTTTGTGTTAATGTAATTGAAAGAGCAAATATTAAGTGTTTATGATACGCTTATTTTCTGTTCCTTGCACTCGCCTAGTAGGGAACGTTCTTAGCGAAACGCGCTACGCTTGAACGACGCACGAACGTTCCGGGCATCGTGCAACGTCACAACGAAAATTGCGCTATCATCATTTAACACTTAATATTTGCTTTTCATTTGCATTTACATGTGGATGAGATGGAGTGCTAGGTTTTAGTTGTGGTGTATAGTAAAGTTTTTTATAATCATTAAACACTTAATATTTGCTTTTCACTTATATTTATATAAAGCAATATATTATATAAAAAATATATATAGTAGAAAATTGCATAATGGATTGCACTCTCTTGCTTGGATGTGGGGGAGTGTTTTTTTTGTTTGAGCTTTGGGGTGTTTTGGTAAATGATATTTTGAGGAAATGAAATTTATTTATATAATTCTTGCAAAAAATGATTTTAATATCATATTATTTTTATATTTTGACGAAATTAAGAAATATATTAAAATTATTCTTGCAAAGATTTTGCTACTGTAATATAATTACACTTGCGATTAAAAATAAAAAGAATGGGGAGATTTATTATGTCATTAGAGTTATCAAGTAAAGCTAAGAAAGTTAAACCATCTTCAACTCTTGCTATTACAGCTAAGGCTAAAGCCATGAAGGCAGAGGGTATTGATGTTGTAGGATTTGGGGCAGGGGAACCTGATTTTGACACACCACAATATATTAAAGATGCAGCTATAAAAGCTATTAACGAAGGATTTACTAAGTATACTACAGCTTCCGGAACTGATGAATTAAAGAAGGCAGTTTGCGAAAAGGAGTTAGCTTATAATCATTTGCAATATGCACCTAACCAGGTAGTTATATCTAACGGTGGAAAGCATAGTCTTACAAATATTTTTGAAGCTATTTTAAATCCGGAGGATGAGGTTATAATTCCTATTCCATATTGGTTAACATATCCTGAGATAGTTAAACTTGCTGATGGAGTTCCTGTCTTTATTGAAGGAAAAAAAGAAAACGGATATAAGATTACTGCTTCTGAACTTGAGGCAGCTATTACAGATAAAACTAAGGCATTAATTTTAAATACACCTTCTAATCCAACTGGAATGATTTATTCAAAAGAGGAACTTGAAGATATTGCAGAGGTAGTTGTTCGTAAGGATATTTATGTTGTGGCAGATGAGATGTATGAATATCTTGTTTATGAAGGTAACGAGCATGTTAGCATTGCTTCTTTAGGAGATGAGATTTATAAGAGAACAATTACTTGCAGTGGACTTTCTAAAAGTTATGCAATGACAGGTTGGAGAATTGGTTATGCTTGTGCTGATGCTGCCATTGCTAAGATTATGGGTAGTGTTCAAAGTCACCAGACTTCTAATCCAAACTCTATTGCTCAAAAAGCCGCATTTGCAGCTATTACAGGTCCTCAAGATTCTTTATATTCTATGAAGGATGAGTTCGACAAACGTAGAGTTTATATGTATGATAGAATTAAGGCTATGCCTTTAGTTGATTGTGCTAAACCTCTGGGAGCGTTTTATTGCTTTATTGATTTTTCTAATGTTATCGGAAAGAAATATAAGGGAGAGGTTATTGATTCTGCAGCTAGAGTTGCTGAAATTTTAATTCAAGATTATAGTGTTGCAGTTGTTCCTTGTGCAGATTTTGGAAGTCCTGCAAATATAAGACTTAGCTATGCAATTTCTATTCCAACCATAGAAAAAGGATTAGATAGAATTGAGGAATTTTTAGGTATTCTTGAGTAATTAAAATTATAATCTTCATATTTGATTGTGATATAATTTGCAAATAAACTATTATTTTATGTAGCTATGGATAATTGTATTAAAAACCTCTTGAGTTATAATTAGGAGATTTTAGATAAAATTTTGGTATGTTTGAAAGAAGCTTCCCACGGGAGGCTTCTTTTAATATTAAACGCTTATTTAATTGTTTTAAAAATTATTTAAATTAACTAGATATTTCAATTGTATTTATACTTTAAAGGCTTCATATGTAAGGTTCTAAAATGTAAAATCAATAACTTTTTTACCTTTTGTGTTTTAATACTTGCACTTTAATGTAAAATATTATTTAAATACTTGATTGTTGTAGTTAAGTCTGTTATTCTATTGTTTAATAAAATCCAAGGAGGAAGCAATTATGGCAGACGAATTTGATAACAACGTAAATCAAAATGGAGATAATCAGGGTGTAGATTTAAATAAAGATACTTCGGATAGTATTGGTGGTCAACCAATTGGTAATGTGAATACACAGGAAGATCCATTTGCAGGATATGAAGATCCGAACGCTAATTATAGTAGTGCTAAGCAAGACAGTTTTTCAAATGCTTATGCAAATAATAGTTCTTCAAATAATGGCTTTAATAATAACGCATCAAACAGCAATTATAATAACGGATTTAATAATAATACCGACAACAATGGCTTCAACAATAATGCCGGAAATAATAGCTTTAATAATGGTGCTAACAATGGATACGACTACGGTAGTGGGGCTAATAACAATGGAACACCACAGGGAACTACAATTTATTTAGATCCTAAAGATGCAGAACTTGATCCTAGCCCAATGAGTATGGGAGAGTGGATTTTGACAATTATTGCATGTAATATACCATTCTGTTTTATTGGACTTATTTTCTGTATAGTTTGGTCAGTATCTAAAAAAGGTAACCTTAATAGAAGAAACTTTGCAAGAGCTAATCTTATTATAACAATAGTTTTAACTATTATATTTATTATTTTCTATGCAGTTGTCTTAGCTGCAATGATACCAACTTTGCAAAAAGAAGGATTTAAATTTTAAATAATAGTTATACTTGAAGGAGGAGCTGCACATTAGCTAATTTATTTTAGTTTTTGTCAGTTCCTTTAATTATGAGAATGAAATGTATCATGATAAAGTGAAATTGAGATAGTAAGTGAAAAGTAATTTGTAGAATATATATTAGATAAATTTGCAACAACCTTTAGCACTAGGGTAGTTGAACCATATTCACAAATGTAAACCCCAATTCAACTTGTGGTTGCGTAGAAAATTGTAGTTGCAACGCAAAGTTGGTGGCGTTTTAGCGATGTTATGGTAAGCTAGAAACAAAAGGAGGTAGAAAATTATGTTTAATGAGAATCTACAAAATTTAAGAAAAATTCGAAATATTACTTAGGAAGATTTAGCCGGGGAATTAGGTGTATCAAGACAAGCTGTATCAAAATGGGAGTCCGGGATAGCATATCCTGAAACGGACAAGTTAGTTGCAATTAGCAAGCTATTTGATTGCAGTTTAGACCAATTGTTGCAAGAAAAAATATCAGCAGATGTTATTGGAGAAAAAGAAAAATACGACACTTTTTTCAAGAAATTCAACAAAGCTATTACGATTGGTGTTGGGCTAATTATGTTTGGATTAATCCCAACTATTATACTTTGTTATTTTGGGGATATTAATAATAATGAAATGTATAATGTTTTAGGTGGAGTCGCTATTATGTTTTTTCTTTTAATCGCAGTTCCTATTTTCGTTTACTATGGCATAGCTTATGATAACTTTAAGAAAGCAAACGAAAAAATAGCCAATATTTATAGTGATGACGAGAAAATAAAAGCTAGAAAAAAATTTGCAATTTTAATTACTTCTGGTGTTGTGTTAATTATACTTGCTTTAATTCCGATTATAATTCTCTCAAATAGCGAACAATATTTGATTTTTGGCGAAGTCGTTTTTATGCTCGCGTTAACAATTGCCGTTCCAATGTTTGTTTATGCTGGCTTGCAGGAAGAAAAGTTTGATATTAAAAAGTATAATGGCGAAGAAAAGAAATCAAAAAAACTAATTGAAAAAATTACAAGCACAATTATGCTTACAGTCCTTGCAATTTTCTTACTTACCGGTTGGGTATATAGCATATGGCGCATAAACTGGGTTGTGTTTCCTATTGGCGGTATTTTATGTGCAATTGTTAACTCTATTGTGGGAGAAGAATGATTATGATTCTCGCCAGAGGCAATTGCAAGATCAAGTATCCTAATTATTTTTTAAAAATAATAGTTGTGTATAAATGATTGTAATATTAATCGGTGGAGTAGAAACATATAACAGTGATAAGAAATAATTCAGAATATGAATAAATTAATTGAGCTCTAGAATAAATATAAATAATGGGTAGGGTATTTTTGTCCTACCCATTATTTATATTATGAGAAGCAAAGCTAATATAACACCGGGAAGCAAAGATTTTTTCACTAAATTACTTGTAAAACATATAAGTATTCCAGATGGACATAGTTTTACTTCGTATAATCTATATCATAGGAAAGTCCTCCTTTCGGAGGACCCTTGAATAAAGTTTTTTCGACAAGGCCTTGGAACTATTTTGTACAACAACATAAACTTTGTTAAAAAATGATATACTAAATATAAATTAAGAATATTGAAATGTGTGTCATATGTGAGGAATGTTATAAAGTTGTCTTGTAAAAGCTAGGATAAAGTTTTAGAATTAATAAGGTAACTGTTGAAAATATAGTATTGAATTATATAAAAAAAATTTGCAAAGAGAGGATTAGAGATGAGTGAAAATATTTTGCCATTAGGCACAGTAGTTAATTTGAAAAATGGAGATGGAACAGAATTAGTGATAATTGCAAGGGGAACCCTTACAAAGATGAATGGAAAAACTGTATATTATGATTATGGTGGTGTTTTGATTCCAGAAGGATTATCTACCCCTGAAAATGTATATTTCTTTAATAGAGAAAATGTAAAAGAAGTTATTTTTATGGGATATGAAAATGACGATGAAAAAGAATTTCAATCTAAGTATGACAAGCTGATTGAAGAAGCTAAAGTTATAAAGGGGTCTGTTAATGAATAATGAAGATATGCAATTAGAGTATAATCATAGAATAAGAGAAGTTGAAAATGAAATGGACAGGCTTATTTCTGAAAGAAGAAATATGGAGAATACCATAGGGCAAATGGACAGTTTTTATAATTCTGCCTTTGGACAACTTGCTGAGTTGAATAAGAAAACTATTGCATTAGGAGGAACATCTGCTTTATTTACATATGAGGCTGATGAAGAAAAACATCAATATATGAAACGCATGTTTAGACAGAAATATGAAGAACTTCAATATCATTATAAACGAGAAAAGATGAAACTAGAGGAGAAAAGAGAAAGTCTGTATAGAGAGCGGAAAAAATATTTCGATTAGAAGGATTGGTGATGTAATGGGAACTATTATTTCAAATAGTAATATTGCAAGAGAAGCTATTGCTGGGGTTAATGGAGTAACAATTGCTAATGGCACGAAAGTTAGCTTTGACAAGAGCAATATTGATGGAATGAAAAAGGGACAAGAAGCAAATAATCAACTGATGTCTGATTTGAAAAAATTAGTTACTTGTGTTCAAAAACAGGCAAACAAATTTCCAAAGATAGCGGATCAGATTGAGCAAAGAGATAAAGTTGATAGAAAGGCTTTTGGGTTTGACTAATGGGGTTAAAATATTCAAGTAGTGATTCAAGTGAATTAATAAGTGGTTTAACTAGTAATATTAAGATGGCTAATCTAGTTATTGAAGAGTTGAATAAAGGAAGCAAAAGGCTTACTGATGCTGTAGATGATAAGAAGCTTTCTGGTGAAGCCTATAAAGCAGGAAAAGGAATATTTGCAAATTGGATTGTTCCGGCTATAAAACTTTTTAAAGAGGCTTTGGATGATTTGCAAAAGGATTTAGATAAATACAAATCTGCTGATGCTTTAATATCTGGGGAGGGGTATCTTGATGAAGATCTTATAAAGAAACAGTTGGAAATAAAGAAAGCCATGAAACTGAATGCTGATGTAAAAATTCAGTATTTTGGTTCAGCTGCTAGTAGTGATGTGGCAGCAGGTAGAGATGATACAGCATTTTTAAGTACTCAAAGTGAACTTATGAAATTTAGTAGAAGTGTAGAAACGGATATTAAAGAATTGCAGAAAAAGTTGGAGAAGTTGTATACATTTAAGTCGAATGTTGGTAAGTTGTTTAAGGAAAGCACAGATCTTTTTAAAACTGTAAATGAGCTCATATATTTACTTAGTAGTGAAGCTATAACTAATAATGGACAATTCAGTTCAACAATGGTAGCCAAACAATATGAACACATGAAAAGATTTGTAATAGGATTATCATGGTGCTCAGCAGGAAATAAAGCAAAAATTGAAAGTATTATTAGTCTTAAGATGATTATGGAGGGAAAATATCACGGAGCTCCAAGTAAAGTTACAAAGAGTGGTTTAAAAACATGGAAACAGGTAATGGCAGATGTGAAAAAATATAAATTTCATAAGAAATCAGCCAGCTTGGATGAATTGCTTAATGGAAAAGGATTTGACGTTTCAAAAATCAAAGCATTGTTTAGTAAGTTAAAGAACTTAAAAAGTACGAAAGTATCAAATATTTCTAAAGGTTTAAAAACAAGTAAAGGTATTAAATTAACTAAATTTTCGAATGCTACAAAGGGAATAAAAGGAGCAGCTAAATCAGTTGGAGTTTTAGGTGCTGTAGGTGCTGTAGCTGATGGAGTAGAAACTTATAATAGCGAAAAGAAAAAGTATGGAACGAAAACGGCAGTTGTTGATGGCGTTGCACATACAGGTATTTCTGGGACAGCTACTGCTATTGGAGGAACAGTTGGCTCCCTAATACCAGTGCCAGTATTAGGAACATTAGCTGGTGCTGCAGTTGGTTATTTAGTAGGAAATATAGCTTCATCTGTATATGATGAGACGAGACATAGGAAAGACCACAAATTTTTTAGTCGTAAATCATTTTTGGGATGGTAGATAGTATGAGAAGATATATATATTTAGGTGATAGTAGAAATGGTGGAAGCGTATTTTGGGATAGGAAAAATGATATACCTGTAGAGGGACAATCAAGTAAAATTGTTTCGGCGAAAAAATCAGCAAAAAATGGAGTATATGCTGTTGTAATAATTGGGATTTTGATTATTGTTAGGAGTATTATGCGATATTTTCATGTTGATTTGGGATTAAATTCTAAATCTTCACTGGATTTGAGAGTTGCAGTGATTTTATTTGTTTTGGTTACTATTTTTTTTGAGAGGCTTTTCTGTTTTTTAGTTTTTGGATTCAAAATGAAATATAAAAAAACAACTTTAAGTAATGCTATGCATGCAATAAACTCATCTAAATACTATAATAATCCACTTGCTTATGTTATGATAAATAAAAAATTTATGTTTCTATTTAAGGTATTTATTATATCGTTGATTTTATTTGCTATATCTGAAATTATTGTATTTCCGCATATATTGGAAATGATAGTTCAAAATGTTGGAATAGTTTTGTTTGTAGTATTGCCAATATATTATTTTGTGATTGTAGGTTCGCTTTATTCATAGTATCAAGTTGCGGGGGTGCATTATGGGAGTATTAGAAGAAATATTTTTAATCATATTTGTAGGATTTGCAGCAGGTGCTCTTTTATTTGTTCTTATAGATAATAATCCTGGAAGGTGGCTTGAAACTGCTTTGAAAATTAGTGATTTGTATGAGTATGAAAAAAGTAATAGGCGAAAGAAGAAACGACTTAAAGGGAATCCAACTTATAAAGAATTATATGAGAAAATTTTACCTATTGGGTCAGTTGTTCTTTTAAATGAAGGTCACGGAATAGAATATATGATTGTTGACAGATTTTGTGTAAGAAAAGAAAAGAAAAAAAAATTATATTATGATTATGGTGCTGCACTTTTCCCAAGGGGTGCTGACAAAATATATTATTTTAATAAAGAAATTATTAGCGAAGTTTTGTTTGAAGGTTATATCAATAGTGATGAAAAAAAATATGAAGATGAGTATGATGAAATAGTAAAGAAGTCTGGTATAATGAAAGCTCAGATAGATAACTAAATTATTTAATAACTTTGAGGTATTATTTTTAAAGAAAAACTTGAAGCATGTTCTTTCTTTAGAGGCTTAATTTTTTTGTGAGGGTATAAATAAAATGGAATGTAGAGATTTTTTAAGCTTTCGTGGGCAATGGAGAGTATATCAAGATAGAGTATTACATAATGCAGATAAGTATTTAAGTGATGGAAAAATTCATATTGTTGCAGCACCAGGTTCAGGCAAGACAACTCTTGGTATTGAATTGATTAAAAAGATTAATCAACCTACTTTAATTTTAGCACCGTCAATTACTATTAGAGAACAATGGATTGAAAGAATTAAAGAAGGATTTTTGATTGATGGTTTAGATGCAAATGAAGTTTTATCTAATAATTTAAAAGAACCTAAAACAATAACAGTTGCGACTTATCAAGCTCTTTTTAGTGCTATGACTAAAAAAGGGACGGAAAAAGCATCAGAAGAAAATGAAGAAAATTTGGAAGAAAAAGTTAATGATAATGATGAATTATTATATGAATATACGGAGGATGATTATTCAGATTTTGAATTAACAATAACCATGAAAAGTGCCGGGTTAGGTACTTTATGTTTGGATGAATGTCATCATTTGCGAAGCGAGTGGTGGAAAGCTTTGGAGAAGTTTAAAACTAATTTTAAGAAAGCTAAGATTGTATCCTTAACTGCTACACCACCCTATGATTCAACGCCGGGAATGTGGAAGAGATATATAGAAATGTGTGGTGAAATAGATGAAGAGATTACAATTCCTGAGTTAGTGAAAGCAGGTAATCTATGCCCACATCAAGATTATGTTATATTCAACTATCCTACAAAAGATGAAATTAAACAAGCAAAAGAGTTCAAAAAAACATCTCATAAGGTTATAGAAGACTTGCTGAATAGTTTTGAATTTGAAGAAGCAGTTAGAAGTTATAGGGGATTAATATGGGGTGCAAATGAAGATGATTTATTGGAAGACCCGGGACTATTATCTTCTGTATTAATTTTCTTACAGGCTAAAAAGTTAAATGTTCCGGACAATTTATTAAATCTCTTAGGGGTTAAAAAAATACCAGATATAGACGAATAATGGATGGAAAAATTACTTCAAGGTTTGTTATATGATTCTACAGAATTGTTTGAAATTGGTCCTGAGTATAGAGAATCATTAATAAAAGAATTAAAACGAAGAGGATTAATTGATAAAAAACAAGTTATGCTTTTGGTGGACAAAATCCTTGAAAAGAAACAAATCAGTTCTATAGGTAAGATAGAAAGTATTAAGGATATTGTGAATCATGAATCTTCCAATATGGGTTCAAGTCTTAGGATGTTAATTCTTACAGACTATATTAGAAAAGAGTGGGAGAGTAATCTTGGAAAAGATGAAGTTTTAGTAAATCAGTTAGGTGTTTTACCTTTTTTTGAGGTAATTAGACGAGAAGTAGCTAAAAATAAAAAATCTAATATAGGAAATATGAAAATTGGTGTTCTTTCTGGTAGCGAAGTTATAATCCCCTCATCAGCTATGAACATTCTGTTAGAATTGGTTCAAGATGGAAAGTTAAGTTTTACTAAGTTAGGTAATATTTCCGAGGATGAGTATGTAAAAGTAAATGTTATAGGTCATTCCAAAATTATTACAGGAGCTATTACGGAATTATTTGAAAAAGGATATATTAATATTCTTATAGTAACAAAATCTTTACTTGGTGAAGGCTGGGATGCTCCTTGTATTAATAGTTTGATTTTAGCTAGTTTTGTAGGATCTTTTATGTTGAGTAATCAAATGAGAGGTCGTGCAATTAGAACTGATAAAAATAATCCTAATAAAACTAGTAATATTTGGCATTTGGTATGTGTATCGCCAAATGATTTGAGTGACCAAAGTGGAGATCAAGGATTGGATTGTTATCTTTTAGAAAGAAGAATGAAGCATTTTTTAGGGCTTCATTATACAGATAATACTATTGAAAATGGTGTTGATAGAATATCAATATTAGAATATCCTCTTAATGATCCAAATATAAAAAAAATAAATAAAAAAATGTTTGCTTTTTCGGATAAAAGAGATATGTTGAAGGAGCGATGGGATAAGTCATTAGCTGTATATAATAAAATGGAAGTTGTAGAAAAAGTTGCATTTGCAAATGACTATGTGTTTGAGCAACCTTTTTGGGATTCTTTAAAATTATCAGCAATTGCAATGTCAATATCTTTAGCTTGGTATATAATATATCTTTTTGTTTACATAGGTAGAGTTGGAAGTAAGATTGTGCTCTTTCTTGCAGGGTGTTTTGGTTTGGCTGTATTGTATAATTTAGTTAAAGCTATTTTTTTAACATCACCAATACGGAAGTTAAAGATTTTTGGAAATGGTATAAGAGAAGCTATGCTTCAAAAGGAAATTCTGTCTACTGAAAATTGCAAAGTAGTAGTCGAAGGAAAAACAGAGATAGTTCATAATATTTTTCTTAAGGGAGGTTCTAGTAAAGATAAGAATGATTTTTCAATGTGTATAAAGAATTTTTTGGATCCTTTAGATAATCAACGATATATATTATATAGTGAGAAAAATAAAAATAATAGATTCGGATATTTTTCTGTTCCAGAATTATTTGAAAAGAAGAGAGAAGATGCAGAGCTTTTTTATAGTTGTATGAAAAAATATATGGGACCATATAAATTGATATATACGCGAAATGCTGCTGGACGAAAAATACTTCTTAAAGGCAGAGTAAAAGCTTATGGAAATATAGAAAAAAGATATGAGGAAGGTGAAGAAGTAAAAGGAGCACTTGAATAAATAATGGGTAGGGCGATTTGCCCTACCCATAAATTTATCCCAATATTTTATTATTATCATCTATAAAAGTAGCCCTTACACCTTTCATGTTTTTAATTAGGGCACTTCCTTTTTTATATCCTTCAAGAAATGTAGTGGTACTTAGTATATCTGCTTTTGTAGAAGATTTGCAAATGATAGTAACGCTATTTAACCCAGTTTCGGCAGGATATCCTGTTCTAGGATCGATAATGTGATGGTAAATTTTACCATCTATTTTTTTATATCTTTGATAGTTACCTGAAGTTACAACTGATTCATCACTGACTTTCACAGCTGTTATTGCTTCGCCGGTTTTTGCAAATGGCATTTGTATGCCTATATTATAATCAGAACCATCTAGTTTTTTGCCCAGGATTAGAACATTTCCACCTAGATTAATAAAGGCATGTTTGATACCTTTACTTTTTAAGTATTCTTCAATTTTATCAGCAATGTAGCCTTTTGCAATTCCACCTAAATCAATTCCTGCATCTTTATCTAATAAAGTAACTGTGTCGCCGGAGATTTTTACTTTTCTATAATCTACATGAGATTTGGCTTCTCCAATTTCTTCTTTATTAGGTAATCTAAAATTTTCATTTTTAACATTCCATAATTCGCTTAAAGGTGCAATTGTTATATCAAAAAGTCCATTTGTTTTTTTACCCCACTCAAGTCCATCTTTAATAATATCAATTGTATCATCTGAAACAGTTATGGGTTCTCCATTTCCGTGATTAATTCTAAAAATATCCCCTCCGGCACGTTCTTTTCCAAATTCTGTATCAAAATTTCTACACATTGTTCTAATATGCTCTATTATGCTTTCGTCAGCCTTGTCTAAAATGGTTACTTCAATTATTGTATCAAACAGACTATCAGTATATGTAAGATTAGCATTTTTATTTTGATTTGCACATCCAAGAAGTAGTCCGGATATCATGGATATTACAATTATTAAACTTAAAATTTTCTTTTTCATATGGCATCCTTTATTTGCAAATATTTAAAAAAATATTATAGCATGAAATTACAAAATATCATAGAAAAGAGGTTGTTATAAATTCTTTAAGGTTTTATATCAAAATTCATAGAAAAATCCCTTGATTTTACGTAATAATCATTTGAAAAATATACTTAACAAAGTTATTTAATTCACAGTTCACAATTTCACAGCACAAACACAGATGCTTGGTAAAATGTGAACAACATAAAATCTTAGATAAGGAGTGAATACTTATGGAAAAGAAAACAATTTTAGTTGTTGATGATGAGAGCCGTATGAGAAAACTTGTGAGAGATTTCTTACAAAGAAGTGATTTTACTGTTGTTGAAGCTGAGAATGGCGTTGAGGCTATGGAAGTATTCTATGAGAACAAAGACATTGCACTTATTATTCTTGATGTTATGATGCCAAAGATGGATGGATACGAAGTACTTAAAGAGATAAGAGAACAAGATAAATCTATTCCAATTATTATGCTTACAGCTAAAGCTGAAGAGCGTTCAGAACTTAAAGGTTTTGACCTTGGCGTAGATGAATACATCTCTAAACCATTTAGCCCTAAGATTTTGGTTGCTCGTATTGAAGCAATACTTAAGAGAACCTATGGAGCAGATCAAGGAGATATAATTGAAGCCGGCGGAATTGAGATTAATCTAGCAGCTCATCAAGTTACAGTTAATGATGAACCAGTTGAGCTTAGCTTTAAAGAGTTTGAATTACTTGTATACTTCCTTGAAAATGTTGGTATTGCTCTTTCAAGAGAGAAGATTCTTAACCATGTTTGGAATTATGATTATTTTGGAGACGCAAGAACAATTGATACTCATGTTAAGAAACTCCGTAGTAAATTAGGTACAGCAGGTGCTCAGATTAAGACTGTATGGGGCATGGGATATAAATTTGAAGTTGAATAAAGTTAATGTTATATAAAAGTAAAACATAGCATATGAACCTTACATTTGAAAATATTTTCAAAAGTAAGGTTTAGTGCGTTTTTACAAAGATTTTGTTTAAGAGATTTAGAAGGTTTTTGTATAGTTTTAAAATAACAGATGAAGGTTGCTATTAACATTATCTAGTTAATTTCTAGATATTTAGCTCAGAATAGGAATTATTTAATATATGAAACATTCAATTAAACGTCAGATGCTTGCAGCATTTATTGGTATTATAGTATTTCTATTGTCTATGCTTATGATTGTAAATATAGTTTTTCTTGAGCAGTTTTATACTCGTAGAAAAGAAAACGCTTTTATAGATATTTATAATCAAATGAAAACAGCATTACAAGATAAAGATATAAAAAATGGTGCTATAGAAGATAATAAAGAATTAGTTAGTATTCAAAATCTTGCAAATAAATCTAATATAGTTTTTCGTATAAATATCGCAGATAATGAAGCTATTACAAATACCAATGATGTAAATAGTGCAGATCTTAATCTTGCTCTTGAAGGATATAGATTAGGTAAAAAATCTTCCAGTGTAGTTAAAGAGCCAGGTAAAAAATCTAGTCAGATTTGGCAGATTACAGAAACGGAAGATAAAAAAACTGGAAATAACTATTTAGAGATGTGGGGTAGACTTGATGGCAACACATTTTTTATCATGAGAACATCTTTATTTGCCATACACGAAATGGCAGATACTACCAATAGTTTTCTTTTGCAAATAGGCGGTTTGATTGTACTTTTATGCATGGCAATGGTTTATTACTTTGCTCAAAGAATTACGGATCCAATTTTGGAACTAGCAGGACTATCTGAACAGATGGCAGAGATGAATTTTGATGCTAAATATACAGGTGGCGGTGATGATGAAATTGGTATATTAGGTGAGAACTTTAATAAAATGTCCTCTAATTTAGAGTTGGCTGTTAAGGATTTGAAGAAAGCCAACTTTGATTTGCAGAAAGATATTGAGCAGAAAGAAAAGTTAGAAGAAAATCGAAGTGACTTTATTTCTAATGTATCTCATGAACTTAAAACTCCAATAGCCTTAATTCAAGGATATGCAGAAGGATTAAGAGATGGAATAACAGATGATCCAGAAAGTATGGAATTCTACTGTGATGTTATTATGGATGAAGCCACTAAGATGAATCGAATGGTTAAAAATCTTCTTACCCTGAGTCAGTTAGAATATGGTGACTCTGATATGGTTCTTGAACGATTTGATTTAATCGATATGATTAAAGGAGTTGTAAATAGTCTTGAACTTTTCATAAAACAAGAAGATATTAATGTTCAATTTGATGACACTATGAAAATTATGGTTTGGGCAGATGAGTTTAAGATGGAACAGGTTGTACGTAATTATCTTACTAATGCCATTCATCATATTGGCGGTGATAAGGTAATTGATATTAATATGGAATTAGTTGGAGAAAAGGTCAAAGTAGGAGTATTCAATACTGGTAATCCAATTCCAGCAGATGACCTTGAACATCTTTGGGATAAATTCTACAAAGTTGATAAAGCCCATACTAGAGAGTACGGTGGCAATGGAATAGGGCTTTCAATAGTTAAAGCTATTATGGATTCCCTACATCAGGAGTATGGAGCTACCAACTACGATAACGGCGTGGAATTCTGGTTTACTTTAGATAGAAAATAGAATTTAATTCAATATAGTTCAAGAGAAATAAAAGCAGGAAGTTATCTTCTTGCTTTTATTTTTGATGTTTATGTAAGAATTCTCCTAGTTATCTTGCAAATTGTAGTGTTTGTGTGTATTATTGTGTATGTTGCTTTATAGAAAAAATGCCAAATGATAAGAATTTAAAGTATTTATATTAATTTTATTGAGGAAAACTATTGAACTTTGTAGATAATGATTGGAAAGATAAATTAGAAAAAGAATTTAATAAAGATTATTTTTTACATTTGCAAGAACAGCTTTTGTTGGAAAATGAGGAATATACGATTTATCCTCCTGAAAATCAGATTTTTAGAGCTTATGAATTGTGTTCATTTGCAGATATAAAGGTTGTAATTCTAGGGCAGGATCCTTATTTTAATGCAGGACAGGCAAATGGACTTGCTTTTTCTCTTCATAATGGTGTGAAGATAACTCCTACTCTTCGAAATATCTTTAAAGAATTAGAAGATGATTTGCAGATTACTAATACAAAGACTGATTTAACACCTTGGGCAAAGCAGGGTGTATTTTTACTGAATACGGTGCTAACAGTTAGGGCGGGTCAGGCAAATTCTCATAAGGGTATAGGTTGGGAAGAATTTACAGATGAAACTATTAGGATAATAAATAAAGAAAAGAATAATATAATCTTTGTACTGTGGGGTGCAAATGCAATAAAAAAAGAAAAGATGATAGATAAGAATAAGGATTTTGTAATTACAGCACCACACCCAAGTCCGTTATCATCATATCGGGGATTTTTTGGGAGTAAGCCTTTTTCTAGGGTAAACGATTATCTTGTACAAATAGGTGAAGAGCCTATTGAATGGGAATTATAAGGAAATATAAAAAAGAACTAAGATATAATTTAAGAATGAAAAATATTACAAATATTACAATTTAAGAATATATAATATGCAATATAAATAATAAATCACTAATTTGATATTTTATGTGTTTTTATATTTAAAAAATGAGTATAGATTAAAATTATAGAGTTTGAATAAAGGGGAACAGGATTTGAAAACAAAAAATGCAATACTTTTATTAATTACTTCAATTATATGGGGAACAGCATTTGTTGCTCAAGCAGCAGGTGCTAAGATAATGGAACCATTTACTTTTAATGGTATTCGGTGTTTGCTTGGGGGAGTGGCACTTTTACCGGTAATATTTTTTAATAGTAAATTTGCACCTAAAACGGAAGAAATGAAAGGATACAAGAAAAAAGACCTGCTAATTGGTGGAACTCTATGTGGACTTCTTTTATTTTCAGCCAGTAGTGTGCAACAATTGGGTATGAGTGATACCACAGCTGGTAAGGCAGGTTTTATAACTGCATTTTATATAGTACTTATTCCAATATTTGGTATTTTTCTTCGTAAGAAAACTACTTGGAAAGTATGGGTAGCAGTTATGATTGCTTTCATAGGTCTATATTTCCTATGTATAAAGGGTGATTTTACTGTTAGTAGAGGAGATATTTTCGTATTTGCATCAGCAATATTCTTCTCTTGTCATGTTCTTGTAATTGATCATTTTTCACCTAAGGTTGATGGTATAAAAATGGCATGTATGCAATGTTTCATAACAGGATTTTTATCATTGCCAATAATGTTGATTTTTGAAACTCCTCAGATTGCAGACATGAAACAAGGATGGTTTTCCTTACTTTATGCCGGTGTATTTTCATGTAGCATAGCTTATACTTTGCAAATATTAGGACAAAAGAATGTTGATCCAGTAAAATCGTCATTGATAATGAGCTTGGAATCTGTTTTTTCTGTAATTGGTGGTGTTATTATTCTTCATGAAACACTAACAGGTCGTGAATTATTAGGCTGTATTTTAATGTTTTCTGCAACTATTTTGGCTCAAATTCCGGGGAAGGTTAGAGAAAAGAAAACGGAAGCAGAACCATGTGAGCAGAATTTGTAGGTGAAATGAGGGTAAACTTAAAAGATGTATTAGATAAAAATACGCACTATATTATAAAAAAATCAGATAAAGCTATATTATGAAAAAGTATTTAATAATGATAGTTTGACGAAAATGATAAGTAGTTTAATAAAAGTAAGTTATTATATTAAAAATATACATACGTTGTTAGGAGAAAAGATATATGAAATTCGTAATACAAAGAGTAACAGAGGCAAAAGTAGAAGTTGAAAATAAAACCATAGGAGAAATTGGAAAAGGTTTTATGGTTCTTATAGGCGTATCTGATGAAGATACAATAGAAGTAGCAGATAAGATGATTAAAAAAATGATAGGACTTAGGATTTTTGAAGATGAAAATGGAAAAACTAATTTAAGTCTTGAAAGTGTAAAAGGTTCACTACTTTTAATATCTCAATTTACCCTTTATGCAGATTGCAAGAAAGGAAATAGACCAAGTTTTATTCATGCAGGGAAACCAGATTTCGCAAATGAAGTATATGAATATATAATTGACAGGTGTAAAGAAATAGTTCCAATCGTAGAAAAAGGAGAATTTGGAGCGGATATGAAGGTGTCGTTAGTAAATGATGGACCATTTACAATTGTTTTGAATTCAGAAGAGATATAGATTGAAGAAGATTGCAGGAAATTGCAGTCTTTTTTTAATGCATCAAAAAGAATTCACAATTATTCTTGTGAATAGTGTTGACTTAATTGTTAAGTGTTGTTAAAATACGTTAGTCAACTAATCATTAGACATATAACTATTAGTTGCCTAATGAAAATTTAAAATTCGTTTTATTGGAGGTGTATATGAAATCGAAGGATTATGATCAGGAAGATATAGTTAAGTTTCATAGCCATATGTATCTTCACAGTTTATCTCATTTAATGGGGATGACCACTATCAGTATTCTTAGAGAATTTAGTATTAATCCTGGTCAGGTGGGAATATTATTTTTCTTAAAAAAATATGGAGTTATGTCTCAAAGAGATTTAGCTAATAAGTTAGGGATTGCGCCACCTTCAGTTACAGTTGCTATAAGGAAGATGGAAAAGTTAGGTTTAGTTAATAAAAAGGGAGATGAAAAGGATCAACGTATTTTCAAAATTCAGATATCTCCTCTTGGAGATGAAAAGCTTGAAGAAGTATTTCAATCTGTAAAAAAGCTAGACGAAATTATTTACAAAGGTTTTTCTAAAGAGGAAAGAAAAGAAGCTGAAAGCATGATGCTTAAGATAATTAATAATCTTAAGGAGTATAAAGCGGAAAATAAGGCTTCTATGAAAAAGAATATGAAGATGTTTAAAGATGAACATCATAACCATTTCTAAGGATTATACATTAAAAGATATAAATATAATTTTGTTTACTATAAAGCTGTTATTTTTAGTTAATTAGTCTTTATTATAACAATATATGATTGAATTAATCATTTAATTTATTTTGAATAAAACAGAAAGGAATTAAGACAACGTGTTAAAATTACTTAAATTTTTGAAACCATATGCACTTGCTGTTGTAGGAATATTTGCAATACTTGTTGTACAAGCATATTGCGACTTGTCTTTACCAAATTATACAGCGAAAGTTGTAAACGTTGGTATTCAACAAGGAGGAATTGACGAAACAGTTCCTAAAAAGATTACTAAAACTGATTTAGATAAATTACTTTTATTTGTAAAATCAGGTGATAAAAAAACTGTAACATCTGCATATGTCAAAACATCAGATAAAACTAAAAAATATGGGGTTGTTTACAAATTAAAATCATCTGTTGCAAATAGCGATACTAAAACTGATAAGCTTAGTAAAGTTATTGGTAAACCAATGCTTATTGATTCGATGATTGATGCTAATTCTAAAGACGTCAAGAAGATGACTAAAGAAATGCAAAGTCAGATGAAAGAGGCTTATGACAAGCAAGTTAAAGCTGCAATGGAAAAAGCTAAAAAGGCCGCAGAAGAGCAAGCTAAACTTGTAGCTGAAGGTAAAGCATATCCTACCGGACGTGTGAATACAACAGTTCCTACAAGCAATGTAAGTGGTACAGCCTCTGCAGTAGGAATATCTGCTTCTAATCCGGCAGGAGTTAAAGCACCGGATTTTAGCAAAATGACTATTTATGATATGTTTAAAGCCATGCCTGAAAAGGAAAGAGATACTGCAATTAAAAAAATGGATAAAAAATTTGCAGCAATTCCGGATTCTTTAGTAACTCAAGGCTCAACAACATATATTAAAACAGCATATAAACATGCCGGTATGGATACAGGCGCTATTCAGACTAAATATCTTGTAATAACTGCAGTTAAGATGCTTGCACTTTCAGCACTTGGAATGATGGCAGCTATTCTAGTTGGATTTTTAGCTTCAAAAGTTGCTGCAGGAGTAGGCCGTGGACTTCGTGGTAAGGTATTTAGAAAAGTCGTAGGCTTTTCAAATAATGAATTTGATGAATTTTCAACGGCTACATTAATTACTCGTAGCACCAATGATATTCAACAGATTCAGCTAATTACAGTTATGATTTTAAGACTTTGTCTTTATGCTCCAATTATGGCATGTGGTGGAGTTTGGAGAGTATTTAACACAAATGCTCGTATGTCTTGGATAATTGCTTTAGCTATTGGAATTATTCTTTGTATAGTTATAGTTCTTCTTTTACTAGTTATGCCAAGATTTAAAATTATGCAGAAATTAGTAGATAAGTTAAATCTTGTAAGCCGTGAGATTTTAACGGGACTTCCAGTTATTAGAGCATTTAATACTGAAAAAGTTGAAGAGAAACGTTTTGATATTGCAAATAAAAACCTAACTCGCGTTAACCTTTTTGTAAGTAGAGCAATGTCAACAATGATGCCTTTAATGTTTGTTACAATGAATGCAATTACAGTATTTATAGTTTGGACTGGTGCTCATGGTATTGATAAAGGGAATATGCAAGTTGGAGATTTAATGGCATTTATTCAATATACAATGCAGATTATATTCTCATTCCTTATGATTTCACTTCTTTCAATTATGTTACCAAGAGCTGCAGTTGCAGCAGGACGTGTTGATGAAGTATTATCATCAGAAACTATAATACATGATCCTAAAAATCCTAAGAAGTTTTCTGAAAATGCAAAGGGAGATTTAAGATTTAATCATGTTGATTTCAGATATCCGGGAGCAGAGTTTAATGTATTGTCTGATATAGACTTTGAAGCGAAAAGAGGTCAAACTACAGCATTTATTGGTAGTACAGGTGCCGGTAAGTCTACCTTAATCAGATTAATTCCAAGATTCTATGATGTTACAGATGGATCAATTACAATTGATGGATTAGATATTCGAGATGTAACACAACACGATTTGCGAGATAAATTAGGTATGGTACCTCAAAAAGGTGTGCTATTCTCAGGAACTATAAAATCTAATATTTTATTTGCAAATGAAGATGCATCTGAAGAAGTTATGAAAAATGCAGCTTCAATTGCTCAGGCAACAGAGTTTATAGATAAGAAGAAAGCAGCTTATGATAGCGAAATTGCTCAAGATGGTGCAAATGTTTCAGGTGGTCAAAAACAAAGACTTTCAATTGCAAGAGCTATTGCTAAAAATCCTGAAATATACGTCTTTGATGATAGTTTTTCTGCACTTGATTACAAGACGGATTTAGTTCTTCGTACAGAACTTAATAAGGTTACTAAGAACAGTATCGTTTTGATTGTTGCTCAGAGAATTAACACTATTATGCATGCTGATCAGATAATTGTTTTAGATGAAGGTAAGATAGTTGGTAAGGGAACTCATGAGGAACTTCTTAGAACTTGTGAAGAATATTATCAGATTGCATCTTCTCAGTTATCAGAAGAAGAAATAGAAAAGAGCTTGGCAGGTAAGGAACCTGAAAAGAACTATGAGGAGAAGGTTTCTGATAAAACTGATGAAATTATAGACGAACTTAAAGATAGTGAAGAAGGACATGAAATAAATCCAGAAAATTCAGAAGATAAGGAGGTGAGATAAGTATGGCAAGACACGGACATGGAAGAGTACCTGGAGAAAAAGCAAAAGATTTTAAAGGTACAATGTTAAAACTTTTAAAATATATTGGAGCTTATAAATATTTGATAATAGTTGCGTTTTTATTTGCAATTGGAGCTACTATATTTAATATTTATGGACCAAAGGTACTAGGAAAAGCTACAACAGAGATTTTTACAGGTTTAGTTGGTAAGATTTCTGGAGGCTCTGGTATTAATTTTGGTAAGATTGGAACCATCTTATTTCACTTACTAATTTTATATGTAATTGGACTTGTATTTCAGGTAATTCAAGGAATTATTATGAGTCAGGTTGCAATGAATTTAACTTATAGAATGAGAAAAGAGATTTCTATAAAGATTAATAAGCTTCC
>JAISGP010000025.1 GCA_031263035.1 Lachnospiraceae bacterium
ATTCATTCATATCTTAACTTAAAAAAATTTCATTAATCTTTTTGTCATAGGAGACACATGATGAAGAGTTCTTTACAATTAGCCATTAATTCACCTATACTTTTAATGTTTTTTTTTAAATTTCATTTACTAATTATTTTTTCAATATCAATGCAGTCTTACCAAACTCCTTACCGTCTTCAGCCAACACAACACCTTGACTAATGTATTACCCATAAAAATAAGCCATAGAAACCAAGCAAAGTGCCAATTAAACTACCAAATATAACTGCAACAATATTTTTTCCCATACAAATCTGACGCTGTCTATATAAATTATTAACTTCCACTGCTGATGCTTCTCTCAAAGGTAACAGCAATAATCCAAAAACCACTAATACTAATAAACTAATAAATTTTTTCATTTGTTCTTTTACCTTCAGTTACGTATCTCAATTTCGAAACTTTTGCAGGCTAAAATAGGTTTTACACAATCGCCAATCATTATATTATAATGATTGTCAATACACAACTTATAATTAACACTCTAATCATGTCTTAAAGCATCAATAGGATTTAAGAGAGATGCTTTTCGTGCAGGCCATACTCCAAAAATCAACCCAATAAATACCGAAAACCCAAAAGCTAGAATTACTGAAAAAGGTGTAATAATAGTATCCCATTCACCAAGTTTACTTATTAGGAAAGCTATCCCGGAACCAAAAATTATCCCTACAATTCCGCCTACACAACAGACAAAAACAGATTCTATTATAAATTGGAATAAAATATCTGTATTATTTGCTCCTACAGCTTTCCTCAAGCCTATTTCTTTTGTTCTTTCAGAAACTGAAACGAACATTATATTCATAATTCCAATTCCGCCTACAAGCAGACTTATAAAAGCTATAGAACCC
The DNA here is from genome assembly GCA_031263035.1 of Lachnospiraceae bacterium. GTDB lineage: Bacteria > Bacillota > Clostridia > Lachnospirales > Lachnospiraceae > JAISGP01. The sequence goes on from JAISGP010000025.1 coordinate 897, forward strand.
AAAAGAAGCGAAAAAGCTTTTCCCATTGCCTCCATAGTTGCCCGGATCTCTGCCATATTAAGTACATTCACTACATCTCTCTCAAATAACGGTAATCTATGAGTAGTCAGTAATCTTGTTTTTATATCTTCAGTTACTTTATTCATATCTGCAGTATCAGCAACCTTAATATCAAGATAATAGAGTTCTTTCGAGCCTACAAATCTATACATTGCTGTATTTAAAGGAATAACAACTTTATCATCTTCATCACGCCATCCATTAGAACCTTTCGAAGGCAAAACCCCTATAACCTGAAAGTCTATTCTATTGATCTTTATATATTCACCTACAGGATTAAAATTTTTATCACCAAAAATTGCTTTTACAACTGTTTCACCAAGAATTGCAACTTTTGCACGCGAAGCATCCTCTTCTACAGTAAAAAATCTTCCTAAAGTCGGGTAAGATGCTCTTATCTCTGCAAAAGAATGAGAAACTCCATCAACCCTTGTATTATAATTATGCCCCCTTGCAACAACCCTGCCGCTCCCCGTAACATAACCAACAACTCCTTCTATACCATTTATATTAGACTGCAGATCATAAATATCATCTTCTTCAAGCCGCATATGTGTCCCAATGCTGTGAGAACTACCTTGTTTTTGAGATGAACCTGCATATACCATTAAAAGATTTGAACCAAGACCTGAAAGTTGATTTTCGAGACGTTTTCTTACACCGCTTCCAACAGCAAGCATAGCTATCAAACTCGCAACACCTATCATAACACCAAGTATTGAAAGAATAGATCTCATCTTATTCGCAGTGAGAGAACCAAAAGCTTGAGTACAATAATCTTTAATTCTTGCTAAAGAGAAAAGTTTATGTTTAAACTTTCTAGAATTATAAACTTTAGAGCTTGTGCGTCCATTCTTATTTTTCTCATCTGATACAATAATGCCATCTTCCATCTTTATTGTTCTTGTAGCATATGTTGCAAGTTCAGGCTCATGAGTAACCATAACTATAGTTATTCCAGAACTATTTAAATCCTTAAGTATTTTTATAATTTCTTCAGTTGATTTTGTATCTAAGTTACCAGTAGGTTCATCAGCAAAAATTACAAGAGGTTTGTTTATTAAAGCCCGCGCTATTGCAACTCTTTGTTGCTGTCCACCAGATATTTCATTCGGATGATGAGCTATACGATTAGATAACCCTACCATTTCAAGAAGCTTAGCTGGATCTTCATGATGTTTTAAATCTTTTGAACCAGAATATATCGACGGAAGAGCAACATTTTCCAATATTGTAAGTTTCGGCAAAAGATTGAACTGCTGAAAAACAAAACCAAGATATTGATTTCTTAAAGCTGCAAGTTCATCATCAGAATATTTTGAAATTTCTATGCCTGCGAGATTATAATATCCGCCAGAAGGTTTGTCCAATAACCCAAGTATATTTAAAAGTGTTGATTTTCCACTTCCAGAATGCCCCATAATGGCAACAAATTCACCTTGTTCTATAGTTAAATCTATACCATGAAGCACAGGAACATCAAGCTTTTCTAAATGATATACCTTATTTATACCTTTAAGCTCTATTACATTCATTGTCTTTTATCCAATTTTTAAATTATTTTTTAGCTGCTGAAGACTTATTTTTTATATTTTGATCGAGTATTACAACAATTTCATAAGGTTTTAAACCTGACACAATCTCAGTATATTTTCTGCTAGAAATTCCTGTCTTTACTTCTCTAGTTTCGAATTTAGGACTTCTTGCATTACCGGTTTTAACCACAACTGTTTTCTTACCATTTTTATCAGTAGTAATAAAAACAGTAGGTATAGACATTGCGCCTTCTTTAGAATCAGCAACTATAATTGTTGTAGCAGTCATACCGGATCTAAACATTTCAGGCTTTTTTAAAGGTTTTATCCTCACCTCATAAACTATAACATTATTTATAAAGGCAGCATCATATGAAACATGTTCTATTATACCTTCAAAGTATTGACTTGGATAAGCATCTAAAAACATTCTTACCTTATCCCCTATTTTTATATATCTAAAATCTGTTTCATCTATGTTTACAGTGACAATTAAATCATCAGACATACGCAGAACAGCCTCCGCCTGAGTTATTGTTTGTCCAGGTTCCTTTTCTCTTCTAATAATAAAACCCTTAGTAGGAGCAACTACAGGCGTAGGTTTATATATATTTTGCCAGCGTTCATATTCATTTTTACTTACAGCTCTTGCAGCATCTATCATAGCAGCCCTTTCTATTGAACTCATCCAAAAAACAATTTGTCCTTTTTCTACAGGATCTCCCTCATTTACAAGAATTTTTTCAATTCTACCCGGTACCGGAGATTTAATAGGAATCATGTTTCTGGAAGTAACACCACCTGCTACTCTAAATTCCATAACAAGATCCCTAGGCTGAAGTTTTGTTTCCTCTTTTATTATTTGTTTCGGCGAATTAGTAACATAAATAATCACAAAAAATAAAACTAAAAGCCCGATACCAATTATTAATTTCTTTTTCTTTTTCATTTATTCATCCTTTTTTACTCTTCATCTGAAATTTTTCCCAAAAATTTCATCCATGATATCTTAGAAATAATAGCTTCATATTTACAAGACAAAATTTTCTTTTGAGCTTGTATATAATTATACTCAGTAACGTACCATTCATCATAAGAAACAAGTCCATTTATATATTTCTTTTTAGCTATATCCGTCTGTAATTTAAAAGATTCAAGAGATAATTTAGTTACTTCAAGAATTTCGTAGTTATCAAGCATTGTATTATAATACTCTACTGCCTGTGACCTGATTGAATTTTCTATTGATCTCAGGGTTTCAGCATTTTTTTTATAACCCATAGACTCACTTTTTGTATTAAAAAATTTTTGCCCGCCACCAAATAATACATACTCTACATTCACTCCAACACTTAAAGTAGTCGGCGGTCGTTTAGGATTAGATTCATCATTATTTTCATTTTCTTCTTCCTCATCGTCAAACAAATCATCTTTATGAGTAATAGTTCCATCACAAGTAATTTGAGGCAACCATCTACTCCATTTTTTAGCAAGATTTACATACTTAAGAGTCTCAAGTTTATATTTCTCTATCAAAAATTTGGGTATATTTACTATAAGATTATCAAAATCAAATTTTTTTACTGTATTTTTATCTACAAGCATTTTTTCGTCAGTTTCTAAAATCGTCTCTATATCACTTCTCCCTATAGCTGCAAGCAATTCTGCAGAAGCCGTTTCTATCGCCCTTTCTGCTTTTTTCAATTCATATTCACTTGTTTTAACATCAGCTTCAATCCGCATAAGCGCACCTAAATCCGCACCCCCTGCACTATATCTAAGCTTAATCAAATCTCTGTTTTCTATTCTTCTGTTTTTAATTTGTCTACACAAATTTAAAAACTCATAGCAATACATAAGAGTGACATATTTTGCATTGGCTATACAAACTGCATCAGCGACTATTTCTGCGTACCTTTGCTGCGCAATTTTTACCTGTGCTAATAAGCTTTTCATATTATTATAATCACTAAATCCAGAAAACAAAGAAGCTCTTACAGTCAAATTGGAATTATATGCCCCATTGTCTAGTACATCAACCAATTCAAAACATTCATCTAAAATTGACGCACTGCCTATACCAGCAGAAACAGCAATTTTAGGCAAAAATGCACCAAAAGAAGAATAAAACGATTGTTTTTGTATATCTAACTCTAATTTAGCTGCAGCGATGGATGGATTATTTTTTAATGTCTGCGACTTAACCATTTCCACATTAATTTTTTCAGCGAAAGCGCAAGAACTCGCT
>JAISGP010000065.1 GCA_031263035.1 Lachnospiraceae bacterium
TTAGCATTACGAATACGAACAGACTTTACATTTGATTTCCACATCTTAGGTGTTTTTCTATGTGAGTGACTAACACTATTTCCAAAGTGCGCACCTTTTCCACAAATAGCACATTTCGCCATACTTAGCACCTCCTAACGCACATATTGCTTTAAGTCAACAAATGATATTTTATCAGAGTTGAGTTACATTTGCAAGGATTTTTTACCAGATATTCGAAATCTTTTCCTTAACCTTTTCAATTAATGTAACTCTCTTCTGATTAACGTTGTTATATCTAACATGAATAACTTCTTTTTTTTCTTGATAAAGAACCTGCATAAAATCAATGGCATATACAATTAATATGGATGTACCAACTAGGGCTCCCACATATGTAGGAATACTATCTACAAATTCCATAACTGCATTATGACCTACAGTGAAGAATATTAAGGCATATACGCCCCAAGCCAAAGAACTTTCTAAGCATAAGATTCCTTTATAATTAAATGGCTTATCGTTATAATCCCACCATACTTCACCAAAAAATCTAAGCATAACCTTGGCTGTAAAATATTCAATTGCAGTTGCTAAAAACATACCTGCAAAAAACATAAAAACTAGGTTATTGCTATATGGTTTTAAAATAAAATAAACTGAAACAGCTCCAACTCCATAAATCGGGCACATAGGTCCCCTGGAAAAGCCTCTATTGGTAAGCTTTTTATTACAGAAGGACATATATATGGATTCAACTACCCAGCCGAGAAAACTGTATATAATAAACCATAACATCACATCATACAGAGAATATCCCATAATACTGTGATTCCATAATACTAACATAATATAAATCTGCTCCTTATCTCTAACTCATATATAAACATCCCTATAATTGTACTAAACAGATAGTATAATTTAAATACCTTACATGGAATTATCATTAATTATATAAGTTGTTAAGATTTGTTCTTTTGTAAAGCTTTTCCACAAAAAATGGCATCTATGAAATCATAAATGCCAATAATTTTGCGTAAATTTAAATTAGTTAAACTTTCTTTTTCTTGCTGCTTCAGACTTTTTCTTACGACGAACACTTGGTTTCTCGTAATGTTCACGCTTGCGGATTTCTTGTTGAATCCCTGCTTTCGCACAGTTTCTCTTAAATCTGCGTAAAGCGCTATCTAATGTCTCATTTTCTTTTACGATTACACTTGACATAAGCTCACACCTAACCTCCCTCCAGTCTTATACTTGTGCTATACGACTGTTAGGTTTTTATTTTTTCGAAAACACTATCCATGTTTTCTAAATTGATAAGTTGTATTTTTTTGCACAAATAATAGTATACCATAATTTTCTGTAACGTCAAGGCTTTTATTTAAAAAACAAAGTTATTTATACGTCACTTTATATCTTATCTAATCTATATTTGCAAATATTTAAGTATATTTTAATTTTTTAAGCCAATATTCTATCTTTCGGATTTGTGTTTCAATGATGCTTCTACAAATCCTTGGAAAAGTGGATGTGGTCTATTAGGTCTAGATTTAAATTCAGGATGAGCCTGCGTTGCTAAAAACCAAGGGTGATCAGGTATCTCTATCATCTCAACAATTCGTCCATCTGGACTTAACCCGGAAATCTTCATACCATGAGATGTTAAATCTTCTCTATAGTCGTTATTAACCTCATATCTATGACGATGTCTTTCAGTAATCTGATCGTTTTTATATAATTCATATGCCTTCGTATCATGACCTAAAACGCAAGGATAAGAACCTAATCTAAGAGTTCCACCTATATCTTCTACACCAACTTGATCTGGCATAATATGAATAACCGGATGTATTGTATCTGGATTAAGCTCTGCACTATGAGCATCTCTATATCCTACAACATCTCTTGCAAATTCTACTATAGCAAGCTGCATGCCAAGGCATAATCCAAGAAATGGCACATTATTGGTTCTTGCAAATTTAATTGCTGAAATCTTTCCTTCAATTCCTCTATCTCCAAATCCGCCTGGAACAAGGACACCATCTACATCACTCAAAATATCAGCTGCGTTTTCATCTGTAACAGTTTCTGAATCAACCCATTTAACCTTTACAGTAGCATGAGAATAAATTCCACCATGTTTAAGTGCCTCTACTACACTTAAATAAGCATCATGAAGTTGAATATATTTACCAACTAGAGCAACTGTAACTTCTTGATTAGGTGTCTTTAAATATTCCACCATATCTTCCCATTCATTTAAATCCGGTTCAGGATTTTCAAGATGAAGTGACTCTAAAACAGCTCCGGCAAGATTTTCTTTCTCCATTGCAAGAGGTGCCTCATATAGGTATTTAACATCTAAATTCTGTATAACATGATTTGAAGGTACGTTACAGAAAAGTGAAATCTTATCTATAATAGATTCTGTAAGAGGATATTCAGAACGACATACAATAATATCCGGTTGAATTCCCATACCTTGAAGATCTTTAACACTTGCTTGTGTTGGTTTGGTTTTCATCTCTTGAGAACATCTTAAATAAGGAATTAATGTAACATGAATCATAATTACATTTTCTCTTCCTTTTTCGTGTTGAAACTGTCTAATTGCTTCAAGAAATGGCTGACTTTCAATATCACCAACAGTTCCACCTACTTCTATAATTGCTATTTCCATATCTTCAGAAGATGGATTGCGATAAAATCTATCTTTAATTTCATTTGTAATGTGCGGAATAACCTGTACAGTTCCACCGCCATACATTCCTCTTCTTTCTTTTTGAAGAACTGACCAATATATCTTACCGGTAGTTACGTTAGAGTTTTTTGAAAGACTTTCATCAATAAATCTTTCATAATGTCCAAGATCAAGGTCTGTTTCTGCACCATCATCAGTAACAAATACTTCCCCATGTTGTACCGGATTCATAGTTCCTGGGTCAATATTAATATAAGGATCAAACTTCTGCATAGTGACCTTATAACCTCTAGCTTTTAAAAGTCTACCAAGAGACGCCGCTGTTATTCCCTTCCCTAAACCTGAAACAACTCCACCAGTAACAAATACATATTTCACAGACATATAAACCTCCACTTTTTATTAAACTACTTGCAAATTATCCTTTAGCTATTTAAATCTTTTTAAACAAAAAAGATATTATAATATATTTTTACTAATCTGTCGAATATATTATAACAATTTAAATTTAAATCTTCAACCGGGCTTAGACAAAGCCGTGAAAAGTTAATTAAACTTTTTAATATTTTAAATCTAATAGATGTGTTACATAATCCCATATGAAAACTTAAAATTAATCATTAAACTAGACTGGCATTTTTATTTATAGTTTCCTGAATAATGTTATGAACATATTTATCAATATGTTTAGCATCTTCAGAATCTAACTCATCAATATATATTGGTTTTCCATATTCTAAAATAACATGAGTGCTTTTTATTGCCGGAAAATGATTTTCAAATATATTTGCAGTATTATTTACACTCATAGGAATAATAGCACATTTTGATTTAGTTCCAATTTTAAATGAACCTTTTTGAAATGGTAGAAGTGACAATTCTTCACCTTTATTTCTTGTTCCTTCCGGATAAATACAAACTGAAATTCCTGACTTAATATCATTAATTGCATTTAATATAACTTGTAATCCCTGTCTAGGATCTTTTCTATCTAAAAACTGACAATGAAGTCTCTTCATCCAAATTCCTAAGATTGGTGCTTTACCTATCTCCTTCTTAGCTATATAAGAAGTTATTCTTTTCACTCTTGGATAAGAAATTAAAATATCAAAAAAACTTCTATGATTGCCAATAAAAAGAACAGGCTCATCAGGAATATTTTCTTCTCCTATAACCGTAAGCTTAACTCCAGACAAGGTTGTTAATAATCTAAATGAACCCTTCATAATATATAAGGTAATTATACCTGAAATTTTTGGATTAATCTTTTCTAAAATCCATACTAAAAATAAAAATGGAATAGATACTAAAAGTAATAATACTAAAACTGTAGCTACCAAAATAAATCTAATCACTCTATGTTCTCCTTATTTTGCAAATATTGTTTATATCATGAAAAATAGCCCTCATATTATTTTAATCATATAAAAAAATAAGTCAAGTTTATTCAATACATACTCACCAAATACACTATAGCAACCACTAAAACATATTATAAATTCCATAACACTCTAAACCAATTAATATAATAGATTAATTATATAAAATAAAGCTTCTCATGTCACAATATAAGTGTTTCAAATATTTTTATATTGCTGTATTTCATATATATAAAATAAATATTCAATTTTTCTTAATATTAGTTAATCTTACTGCATTTTTTATACACATTTTCTTCAAAAATGTCTTGACATTACAGCCTAATCATGCTAAGGTTATCAAGGTTGAATTAAAAATTCACCGTAATAATTTTTTTATTCATTTATGGAGGAAACAAAAATGAGCAAAGGTACAGTAAAATGGTTTAACAACCAAAAAGGTTACGGATTCATCTCTGACGAAGCAGGAAACGACGTATTCGTACATTATTCAGGACTTAACATGGATGGTTTCAAATCTCTTGAAGAAGGTCAAGCTGTTGAATTTGACGTAACAGAAGGTGCTAAAGGACCTCAAGCTGTTAACGTAGTAAAACTTTAATAGCAAAATTTAATCTGTAATTGCGATGTACCTATTATATATAAACTAGTATTAGATTATTATCATGGAATACACGAATTAAGATTCTAAAATAGACAGTCATGTGACTGTCTATTTTTGTGTTGCATGAAAATTTAAATAATTATATTTTTATAGTGCTATACCTCCAATTCTTTTTACAATTAAACATAATCCAATTATTTTCCAAAAAGCGACTTACATACGCTTTAGGAATAAACGATTTTCTTTATATGTTTAATTTTTCTTTTAAACATATAAATTTCACTTAATCAACAATTGTTTATTATTTAATGACCGCTTAATTGACAAAAAAATGTATTCGACCTATACTAAAAATAACAATTGTACTGATTATAGTGCAATTAAAACAAATATAAAAAACTAGAACAGATTGGGGGCAAATCATGAAAAGATGGCTAAAAATACTATATACCCTTATATTTGCAACAATAATAAATTACTTTTTTTATTTACTAATTCCGGAGCAAGTAAAGTTTAATTTTAACTTTGAACTAATACCTCTAATGCTTCTATCTTTTTCAGGAATATGGGGTATTGTAACGGGATATTTATACCTTAAGAAAACTTCCAACCATCGTTGACATTTCATAAATCCTTTTTTATATTTTTATCCTCCTTTTTTAAAAGGGCAGCCAAAATCGGCTGCCCTTTCCCTTTTTAAGAGTAATTATTCAATACTCTAAATACGAAACTTCATTCATCTTAAATAATTAATCATATATAATTTAATTAAATCTATAACTTAATTGCCTAAATTATTTTATGCATTTGCATTATAGGCTTCTAATTCTTTATATACTGCAAATCCAGACTTTCCAAGTACTTCTACTAATTTATCCGGTTCATCTGTTTTTAAAATGGCAGAAGCTTCTGCTCCATTTGCAAAGCAATACATATACTCAACATTAATACCAGCTTCTACAATTACATGCATGGCACTAGATAATGAGCCTGTTGCATGAGAAACTTTAATAGCTACCACATCGGTAACCATAGAGGTAATTCCCGCTTCCTTTAAAATCATCTTAGCTTTTAAAGGATCAGAAACAATAAGTCTAAGCATTCCATAATCTTCTGTATCTGCAAGACTTAAGGCTACAATATTTATATCATTTTCTCCTAGTACATGAAGAACTTCATCTAGCCTTCCTTCACGATTTTCTATAAAAATAGATAATTGTTTTATTGTATTATTTTCCATTGTGACACCTCCCTTAAATCTCTCTATTATCAATAACTCTAGTTGCTTTACCTTCACTTCGTTGAATGGTTTTGGGTTCAACAAGTTTTACTTTAACAGCTATGCCTAAAGCTTGCTTAAGAACTTTTCCTACCTTGTCTCTCAAAGCATCTAACTTTTTAATTTCATCTGAGAAATAACTTTCATCAACTTCCACCATAACAGTAAGTACATCAAGATTATTTACTCTATCTACCACAAGAAGATAATGAGGTGCAACAGCCCCACCCATAGAAACTAAAGCTTGCTCTACTTGAGTTGGGAATACATTTACGCCACGAATAACCTTCATATCATCAGTTCTACCCTTGAAAGTTGAAATTCTTGGAAGAGTTCTACCACAATCACATCTACTATAATCTATGCTGGTGATATCCTTAGTTCTATATCTAAGTAATGGATAAGCCTCTTTCGATAGGGTTGTAAATACTAACTCTCCATACTCTCCTTCTTTGGTAGCTGTGCCGGTTCCTGGATCTAATATTTCCGGGTAAAAATGATCAACTTGAATATGAAGACCTTTATGATGAATACAATCCATAGCAACTCCAGGACCTGATATTTCGCACAAACCATAAATATCAAAGCAATTTATACCTAGAATTCCTTCGATTTTCTCTCTCATAGCCTTTGTCCATGGCTCTGCTCCATGAATACCTGCTTTTATTTTAAGTCTTGGAATAACTCCTGCTTCCTTCAATGATTCAGCTAAATATAAGGCATAAGAAGGGGTACATGCAAATGCAGTTGCTCCAAAATCTTCCATACACATCATCTGTCTTTTAGTATTTCCTGAAGACATAGGAATGGCAGTAGCTCCTAATTTAGAAACACCTATGTCCAGACCCATGCCACCTGTAAATAAGCCATAACCATAGCAAATATGGATTCTATCTTCTTTCGTTAAGCCTGCCATAGTTAATTCTCTTGCTAGACATTCACCCCAAACATCTATATCTTTTTGAGTATAAGGAATTACAGTAAGCTTTCCGGTAGTTCCACTAGTACCCTGAACTCTAACTACCTGCTCTTCAGGTACAGCTCGAAGACCAAAAGGATAATTATTTCTAATATCTTCCTTAGTTGTAAATGGAAGCTTATTAATATCAGAAATATCTTTAATATCTCCCGGCTCTACCCCTAAATCCTTCATTTTTTCATGATAAAAAGGAACATTATCATATACTCTGTTTACAACTTCTACTAATCTTTTGCTTTGAATACTTGCCATTTCATCACGGCTGATACATTCAATTTCTGGTGTTCTAATCTTTTCTTGCCAGTCTTTTAATTCAATCTTACTCATAAACATCTCCTTTTTAAATTTAACTCCCCGTTTAAAATTACTAATTAAATAATTTTATATTTAATGTATAGCATAGGCAAAATAAATTCCAACAGCTATAACTATACATTAATAAATAATATAAACAACTTTATTAAATAATACGCACTATAACTCACTATGATCTACAAGTACTTCTCCTGCATCTTTTAAAGTCTTTATAGCACTATCTATCTCATCAGTGCCAAAAACTAAAACAGGTGCTTTTCTATTTCTATAAATAAAGGTATAAATATAATTAAGATTAATATCTGCTTCTGCTAAAAAAGATAGCAAATTATTTAAAGATCCAGTTTCATCTGTAAGCTCAACTCCAATAGCATCTGAAATCTTAACAATAAAACCTTTATCTGCCAAAAATTCCTTTGCTTCCTCTGGCTTATCAACGATTAAGCGTAGAATTGCAAATTCAGGAGTATCAAAAGAAGCTATTGCTCTTATATCTACCTTTGCCTCTTTTAAATTATCTGTTATTTCACTTAAACTTCCCGGTCTATTATCTACAAATACAGACAATTGTTTTATCATTTTTTGTATCTCCTTTCAATAAACATCTTTTCAAAAAAAACTTTTCATTTTCTATAATACGAATTATATTTCTTTTGTCTCACAAAAACTCTCATATATAAAGAGTTTTGCAACAATTATACATACAAAAACTTGTTTATCAATCTTTAAAACATTTTATTTTACAAGTGAATATCCCACATCAAAAGCTTTTAAATTTAAATCAATAGTCTTATGAGGAACTGTCTTTTGAATAACCTTTTTCCACATTTCAGTAGGAAAAGACATATAATGAGCTGCCATTCCTAGTACTATCATATTAAACACTCTTGAATTTCCTAGCTTTTTAGCTTCACTCATTGCATCTACCACATGCAAATCAACTTTTGATTTTAATTCTTCAATTATACCTTCTGGATACTTAGCCGCACCAATTACTACAGGCATAGGGTCAATACGTTGGTCATTTAGAATTATGCTTCCACCTTTTTTCAAATAATGAAAATATCTAAGGGCTTCTAATCTTTCAAAGGCAATAATTACATCTGCCATTCCTTCTTCTACAATTGGCTCTTCTACCTTATCCCCAAATCTAACATAGGTTACAACAGAACCACCACGTTGAGCCATCCCATGAACTTCTGAAATCTTAACATCATATCCGGCTTCTTCTGCTAGATTTCCAAGAACTCTACTTGTAAGAAGAGTACCTTGTCCTCCAACTCCAACAATCATAATATTTTTTGTTTCCATTTTTATCTCCAATCATAAAAACTAATCTTTATACAATTTATTTGCAAATAATTATAGTGTTAAATCAAATAAATGCACTACTTAACTAAAAAATATTTATATAGAAAATATCCTTTTATTTTTCAAGAGGTACATATTCGATTGCATTAAATTTGCACAAATCAAAACATAGCCCACATCCAGTGCACATTGTATCATCTATAGTTATAGTATTATCTTCATTTTTGGTTAAAGCTGGACATCCTGGCTTCAGGCACATACCACATTTTTTACATTTGTCAGATAGAGCTTTATAATAAGGTTTCTTACCTTTTGTTAAAAGAACACAAGGACTTTGTGAAATTATAACGGATACTTCTTCTCTAGCTGTTTCTTCTTTTAAAGCCTTTTCTAACTCTGGCAAATCAAAGGAATTGACTACTCTTACGTTTTTAACTCCAATGCCTTTACATAAAGTAACTAAATCTACCTGTGGTGCAGGGTCCCCATAAATATTCTTTCCAGTGGCAGGATTATCTTGATGACCTGTCATACCTGTTGTTGAATTATCCAAAATAACAACAGTTCCGGATGATTGGTTGTATACCATATTTAAAAGTGAATTCATACCTGTATGAAGGAAGGTTGAATCTCCAATTACAGCAACCCAATCTTTAATATAGTCTTTACCTTTTGCCTTTTCCATACCATGTAAACTTGAAATACTTGCCCCCATGCAAATAGTAGTATCTACTACAGAAAGTGGTGCAACAGCTCCAAGGGTATAACAACCAATATCCCCTGCTGCCTTAATTCCAAGCTTTTTCATAACATAATATGTGCTTCTATGAGGACATCCTGGGCAAAGAATAGGAGGACGTCCCGGTAATTTATCATATGCCACTATTTCAGGATTTTCTCCTAAAATTGCTTTTTTAATAATGTTTGAAGAAAGTTCTCCTTCATTTGAAAAGATTTCCTTGCCGATACAATCAATTCCCATTGCCTTAACTTGTTCTTCAATAAACGGATTCAATTCTTCAACAATATAAAGCTTATCTACTTTATTTGCAAAGTCGGCAATTTTCTTCTTTGGTAATGGATAAACCATACCTAATTTTAATACGCTAGCTTCTGGAAGTGCCTCCTTAACATAAGTATAAGGAATTCCACTAGTTATAATACCAATTTTAGTATCTTTCATCTCAACTTTATTAATTGAAAGAGCATTGGCTGCCTCCGCAAGTTCTCTCATCTTTTCTTCGATTATGGTGTGACGAGCCTTAGCATTTCCCGGCATCATAACATTCTTAACAACTTCTCGAGTATAAGCTTTATCTTCTACTTCTTCTCTATCAACAAGTGTTACAAATCCTTGAGAATGTCCAAGTCTAGTAGTGGTTCTAAGAACGAAAGGTCTGTCGAATTTTTGTCCAACTTCATATCCTATTTTAACGAAATCCTTAGCTTCCTGACTATCACTTGGCTCAAATACAGGAAGTTTAGCAGCTCTTGATACCATACGAGTATCTTGCTCATTTTGAGAACTATATAGCCCTGGATCATCAGCAACTACTATCATTAGTCCACCATTTACTCCCATATATGAAACTGTATAAGTAGGATCTGCTGCCACATTGAAACCTACATGTTTCATAACAGCCATAGAACGAACTCCTGCAACATTGGCACCAATAGCAACTTCTGTAGCTACCTTTTCATTAGGTGCCCACTCGCAGTATATATCATCTTTATATTTAACTAAATTTTCGCTAACTTCTGTACTTGGTGTTCCGGGATATGCAGAACTTACCTTAACTCCAGCTTCATATGCACCTCTGGCAATTGCTGCATTTCCCATCATTAAAATCTTATCCACGTTTTTACCTCTTTTCTTAGTTTATATCTTTATTGCAATAAAATTATATAATAATCTTCACACTAAACTACTTTATTAAACAAGCTAATTAATTTTCAACTACTATTTTAAATTATTTTGCTAATATAAAGTTAGAACAATATGTCTATTTTACATCTTTTTCTGTGATAGTTTTTATTTTTTATAGTCCATCTTCTCGCAAATCAGTTACTCTTTTAGCTTTCCCTTCAAATCTTTTCAAGGTATAAGGTGCTACAAGTTTAATAGCTGCCTTCAGTCCTAATTGAGATTTCAGAGCCTTCATTATCTTTTCTTCCAAACTTGATAATTTAGAATAACTATCAAGTAGAGAATCATCTACTAACTCAACTTTTATAGTCATAACATCTAGTCTGTTTCGTCTTTCAACTATAATCTCATAATGAGGTCCAATCTCTGAAATATCTAATAGAACTTCTTCTATTTGAGTTGGGAAAACATTTACTCCACGAATTACTAACATGTCATTTGTACGTCCTGTAATATTAGCCATACGACAAGTAGTTCTTCCACATTTGCAAGGAGCATAATCAAGTTTAGTTACATCTCCTGTTCTATATCTTACAACGGGCAAAGCTTCTTTTCCTAAACATGTAATGACCAACTCTCCCCACTCACCTGCCGGTAAAACTTCTTCAGTATCCGGATTAATAATTTCAGGAATAAACCAGTCTTCATTAATATGCATTCCTACAAGTTCTTCGCACTCACCTGCAACACCGGGACCGCAAAGCTCGCTCATACCATAATTTTGAGTAGCAATAAAATCTTCTCCCCAAACCTTTTTCATCTCAGCTCTCATAGGTTCAGTCATACCTTCGCCACCAAAAAGCCCGATATGTACATCTAAATCAGTTTTAGGATCCATGCCATTTTTAATTAATTCTTCTCCCAAATGAAGAGCATAACTTGGTGTAGCCACAAGAAGTGTTACTCCCAAATCCTTCAAAAACATCATCTGCTTTTTCGTATTACCGCTTGACATTGGAATAACTGCTGCTCCAAGATTCTCTAATCCACCGTGAAGTCCAAGAGCACCTGTAAATGTACCATATCCAAAACTAATCTGTGC
>JAISGP010000102.1 GCA_031263035.1 Lachnospiraceae bacterium
GTTAAGGTTCTCTGATTTTTCAGAAAACCTTAACATTAGTTCTAGCCCACTTTCATCTTGTGAATTAAAGCTAGACTTTACATATGATAAGTCAGGAAGCTTATAGGAGGTCTGTTGCCATTCTTCTTCTAAAACTTGATCTAAGTCATTTACAATTTTAAAACATCCAAGGATTTTCAACATCATTTTTCACCGGAATCAAAGTACCCATATTCATAATGCCATTTGGATCAAAAGCTTTTTTAAGAGTATCTAACATATAGAATGATGAGCCATACTCTTGCCATACCATATGAGCTCTGGCTTTTCCAAGTCCATGATGATGAACTATAGAGCCACCACGCTTAATAGCTTCTTCGCAAATAATTCTATTGATTGCATTATGGTACTTTGTAATTTCTTCTTCTGGTTTGCAATCAACTATATTGTAATAATAAACGAAATACATATTTGTTCCATTTATATAGCTGTGAGATGAATGTCCACCCATCATAGTCATATCAGGAACTTCTTCTAGTACACGTTTGCAAGCTGCTTCATATATGTCATAAATACAATCCCAGCAACCTGAAATCTCTGTTGTAATACCTATATTATCTGTTGCAAGGATTTCTTCTTTTTCCCTGGCAATTTGTTCTGAACCCCAGTTTAATCTTCCAAACCATTTTTCGATTAACTTAGTATCAACAGCTGTTACACCAGGAAGTTCATTTACAAGTTTATCAATTCCATCAGCAGTAGCCTTAGCAATTTCCTTTGGTCCTTCTGCCATAAACATTAATACATTCTTTCCATTTGACCAATCAAAGTTAAGGGCTGCATCTGATACATCATAAAGTCTAGCAATAGATGGCTTATAACCTTCTATCATAACTTTTCTTAATGCTTCAAAACCATTTTTCATATCATCAATTTGATATCCAAGGAAGATATTATTTTCAGGGCGATATTTAAAGATTTTAACTGTTACTTCAGTTATATAGCATAATGCTCCTTCATTTCCTAAAACAATATGGCGAATATCCGGACCTGCTGCTCTTCTTGGAACATTTTTAATTCTACATACTTCTCCATTTGGAAATACTACTTCAAGTCCAACTATCATATCTTCAATTCCACCATAAAGAGTTGAAAATTGTCCAATACTTCTTGTAGCAACTAATCCACCCATTTGTGCAAGAGGTTTAGACTGTGGAGAATGACCTGTTGTATAACCTTTTTCCCAAAGCATATCATCTAAAGATTGAAGAGGCACACCACATTGACAAGTAACTTGCATATTATAAGTATCAAGTTTAATTACTTTATTCATTAAAGAACCATCTACTACAATCGAATTCTCTAATGCTGTTTCAAGTCCGCCTTCTATTGCTGAATGACCTGTTCTAGGTACTACATTAATTCGGTTTTCATTTGCAAATACAAGTACTTTCTTTACTTCTTCTGTACTTTTTACATAAATAACAGCTGCCGGAATAGGTTGTGTATATACCTCATGAACTTGTTCAAACTTGCGATAACGATCTAAACTGCTTTCTTTTAAAACAGTTTCATCTGTTATAACTTGATCTTTTCCTAAAATTTCTACTAATCCTTCTACAATTTTTTGTCTTGTAATAATTGACATGTTCAAATCCTCCATTTTTATTATGTTTTAAATTCTACGCCTAGGAGTTATCTCTTTTACTAAAAACCCTTTTCACCTTATAAGATAAGACTTTAAAAGCCTAATAATATTCCATTTTAAATGTCCTATCATTACGAGGGAAAATATCTCAATATACAAAAAAAAGAGAAAACTCCTCGCAACACATCAGAAAGCGCTCTGATATACGCGAGTTACGTTTCTCTTTTCTCTCTTTTAAGTAACTACCGACACTATACTCTTATAGTTATTTTTTGTCAATTATAAATAATGCATAAAAAAAGTGTTGTTTTTTTGTGTATTATTACTGATTGACATTTTATTTTAATACGATTAAACTTAGCTCAAGTTACTTGTAGAGAAAAAGAGAGAGGTAGCTTCTGGTGAATACGGCACCGGAAGCTGCCTCTTTTTGTGTCTTTATATCTATTTGAGGAACTTGTTCCATTAAAAAAATAGATAAAGATGGCATTTCTTTGGGTAAGAATATTGGTTTACCAAGCTAATATAATCCCTCTTCTTTACTATGTATCATCTAGATTTACAAATTCAAAAAGGGAGGAAATTTGTATTATGAATCGTTCGTTTATTAAAAAGTATGGCACCTTATTATTATTAGCTGCCGGAGCTGGAATTATTTTCCAACTACCTTATATTCGTGAAACATTCTATCCACAGATTCAAGCAGCCATGCATTTAACTAATGCTCAAATGGGACTTCTTTCAGCTGGATATGCCTCAATGGCAACAGTTTCATATTTTATAGGAGGAGTTGTAGCAGATAGATTTTCAGCAAGAAAGCTACTTACTTTCTCATTTATTGCAACCGGGGCTTTAGGACTTTGGTTTGCAACATTCCCAAGCTATCAAATAGCAAGAGTTATCTTCGTATTAATGGGAATTTCTACTATTATTACATACTGGTCAGCATGTATAAAAGCTACTAGAATGCTGGGAACTTCAGAAGAACAAGGACGTTTATTCGGTTTGCAAGAAGGTCTTAGAGGAATTCTTAATGCTCTTCTAGTATTTGGAATGACTGCCCTTTATTCTCATTTTGCAGTTAAGAGTGAAACCCTTGGAACATCAGCTGCTATTAGACTATGTTCTATAGTTGTTATCATTATTGGTATTTTAAACTTTATCTTTATTGAAGATACTAAAAGAGAAGAAAATTCTGAAAGTATTGTATCAGTTGTAAAAGGTATGTTTAAAGCTCTAACTATTCCAAGAGTATGGATACTTGTAGCTATCATCTTTACAGCTTACAGTGTTTATGGATTAATCGGTTATGTAAATACTTATGCTGTTAAATATTTCGGACTATCAGCTGCTGCCGGATCAACCCTTGGTGGTGTTAGATATTTAGTACAAGGTCTTGGTGGTATCCTTGGTGGTTTCTTAGCCGATAAACTTCGCTCTCGTATTAAAGTAATTGCAGGTGGCGGATTACTTCTAGCTATTTCTTTCGGACTATTTCTTGTACTTCCGGTACAAGCAAGTCTTGTTGGTGTTGTAATAGTTAACTTCCTATTTGGACTATTATTCATCTATGCTGTAAGAAGTCAATACTTTGCAGTTCACGATGATGCAGGTATTCCTGTGGAAATGAGTGGTCGTGTATCTGGTATCGCTTCATGTCTTGGATATACTCCAGACTTATTCATGTATACCTTAGTAGGTTCATGGATGGATAACTACGGTGCTAAAGGATTTAAAATGACATGGGCATATGCTGTAGTTGCTGCATTACTTTGTGTTGTATTTTCACTTATATTAAGTAAGGTAATTAAAAAGAAAGCAAAATAATTTTAACTTTACAAATTAATACTTCATATAACTGAGGGGGCTACCACTAAAAAATTAGTACGGTAGCCCCCTCATAAAATATAATTATACACTCAATGTGTATAAGAAACTCTATAATTCAAAAATCATATTGGAAAATAAATTCTTCAACTATTCTGCTTCCTTGCTATACTTCAACAAGTCTAAAATATTTTTCCTAGTTGATTTTTTAATCATCCCTACAATTGCCATTATAATAACAATAAAAAATAATGCTATTAAACAGATTAAGATCAAAAATAAACCTATAAACTTAATCCTCAGCAAAATGATACTTAAAAGTAATGAGTACACTCCTGACACTCCTACTATTTTCATATATGGATTAGTTATAATAGCAAAATACATATTAAAAACTTCCTTTTCTGAATAACCCATGTGCCTCAAAATACCCATATCTTTTTCCATAGAAAATATATAATTTTTATAAGCAAAACAAATATTAATTAATGAAATTACTAAAACAAAAACAAGTAAAGAAATATATACACCATATGTCTTAAACAGAGAAGCCTGCATATCTTGAAAAGCGGATAAAACATAAGAAGTTTCATAACCTTCTCTTTTAATTTCATCATTTACATCCCTAATTTTATTAAAGTCTTTTACATACACATCTATTTCACTTATTATTTCAACTCCATAAGGATTATCAATATCATAATTCTTTTTATATGTTACCCACGAAACTTTATACATAGCTTTAACAATATTCTTTATGGTATTCTCATTTACAATAATTGTATTATCTGAATAAGAATTTAATTGTTCTAAGGTATTCTTTTTATCGATTTTCTTGATTAATACAGTTATTTCTTTAGTTTTATCTGATGTAAATCCTCCATCATCAACACTTATTTCTGGTACATTTAATTGAACTTTGGCTATTTTATCTTTATCTTTCATTAAATAGCCTTGGCTATCTTTTAATTTCTCCACATTATAAAATTTAAATGCCTTATTATCTATTCCCTGTAAAAAAAAGCTATTATCTTTAGAATCACTTATACCAAATCCCAAATTATATATTGTAAATATATTTGAACCTTTTATACTCTGTTGTAATCTTTCTATATCAGAAAACTTTAAATAACTTCCTTGTAAACTATTCTTACTACGAGTATTTGAAATATGGATTATATGAATATTATTGTTTTCAATAAAATCATTTTTTGATTGAATATATTGCTGAAATATAAAAGCAACTGATGATATAATTAAAAGTAATGACAAAAAGAAAATAGTCAAAGAAATTTTTAAAAAAGTACTGGTTTTTTTCTTGAATATTTTAATAAAATATTTCTTCTCCATCTATAATCTTTCCTCCATTAAGTTTAATTGGTGTGTATCCACTAAATAGTCCTCTATCATCATGACTTGCAATAATAACTATCTTCTCTTTAAACACTTCGTCAATCAGTCTAATAATACTCTTCTTACTCTCCATATCCATATTTGCGGTTGGTTCATCCATTAAAATAACATCAGAATTTTTTAATATTAATCCTATTATTTCTATTTTTCTCTTTTCTCCTCCAGATAAAGAAGATACTAGTCGTTTTCTCAAGCTTTCAATATTAAATCTTTCAAACATTTCTTTTATCTGACTAAGAAATTCAATATCGTTATTATTTTTTTTATTTATAATTTGTAGATTTTCTTCAACAGTTAAATTAGAAAACAATAATACTTCTTGGAATAAATACCCTTTTTTTTCATTTAAAAAATTAACAATTGTTCCTTTGTCTGGCTTTATATAATTAACTATTAAATTTAACAAAGTTGTTTTTCCAATTCCACTTTCTCCATAAAGTAAATATTTCGTTTCATTTTCAAATTTAAAGGAGCAATCTTTCAGTATTTCTTTATTATCAAATGATTTATAAACATTATTAAACTCTATCATGATTACTCCTTAAAATTACTTATGCCATTTTCGGTATAAACCTTAATCCAATTATTAACAATTTGAATATCTATGGGATCATTTACTTTTTTTACGTTTTTCATATTATTAATATCAAACACATCTAGTTCTAAATCTGAATTCTTATTAATCTTAAATTGAATTAGGTTATCTTTATAGAAATAATTTAAATCTCCCTTTGGGAAACTTACTTTTATGTTGTTTAATAAGAATATTGTTTTTTTGTTTGAAATAAATAGCTTATCATTAACATTATATATCTCTTCAGATATTAGATTCTTTTTTATGCACTGAACTCTTTCATTAGTTCCAAGCACATATTTCATAAGATTATAAGAATCTGTCTTTTCATTATATATTGTAAAAAATAAACTATTTTTAATAATAGTTCCATAAGATACATTTAATCCTTTTGTTTCAACAATAGGCAATAGTTTTTTACTTTTAATATCATATCTACAAATTACTTTCTCTTTTAAAATCTCTTTATTATTCTTATCATAAGTAGACTTTAAGAAAAACATATTAAAATAATCTCTATAAGCCAAAGGGAAAATACCCTCATTTTTTTTCATTTTCAAAAGAGTTTTTATTTTCTTATTATTATCTATCTCAACAATTTTGAATTTATTATATTCACTATGACCAACAGTATAAACATTACTTTCTATATTAGGAAATCCATACTCCATATAATTCAAATCATCATTTTTTCCACTTATTTTATTGTTTTTCAAATTATAAGAAACAATTTTTTGATTATATCTATCATAAATCAAAATATCATTCTTCGTATCAGCTGTTGGTAAAGTAAAATCAACGTTTGGATCATTTAGATTAACCTTTTTACCACAGCCTGATAGAAGAACCATTATAAATAGTAGAAAATAAACTACACTTTTTATATTTTTTCTTTTAAATAACATATTTTTTCCTTAAACAAAAATAATCTAGTATAATTATAAATCTCAATTTTAACATCCAGCACTTATTTGATATGTTTTAGAATCACCTTTTAATTTTACAGAAGCAACATTTATTATAGAAATTGTACCATCTCTGTAATCTCTTCTAGGGCTAACTATCATATTAGAAGAATAATCTGCAATTTTAGCTCCGTTTGTATTGTTCCAATATTTGGTTTTAGTTTTTACATATCTCCATGTATAGCTTGCACCAGCAGATACGCTTGAGTCAGATATCCCTAATGAAATTGATGCTGAATTACGAAGTGATGCTGAACCATACCAACTCGTTTTAATTGAGGAAACTTTCTTTTTTCCAGAATATTTAGCTGAGACAACATAATTCCATTTATATGTGTTCCCTGATATTTTTGGAAGCACACTTCTCCAAGCATTTGAAGTTAATTTACCTTTTGAAGCTGGAATTGTTAGAGTAGATGAATCACACGTTGCTCCAACCGACATACTAGGAATAAATAAAAGTGATAAAACTAATAATCCCGCTAAAATTCTTTTTTTCTTCATAATATTAAGTCTCCTTTACTAACTTTATTTTATCTAATTCTAAATCTAAATATTATTTTATTTTATGTATTATATCAATTATATTAATGGTATATATTAACAAATTATCCTTATAACGAATTCAAACTTGACTTTTTTTATAAATAATGATAGTTTTAAATCATAAATCTTAAAGGAAGATAAAGAAATGATTGTTGGGGAAAAAGCTATTGAAGACTGGATGAATTTACAGAACTTTATTGAAAAAGAACATAATATCCATATTACTTTAATTGATAATTTTACAAATCAGATATATCGCAATTCCTATGATAATAACTTTTGTGAATGCATAAAATCCGCTTTATTTAATACTCCGGCTATAGATTGCTGTTTATTATATAAGCAAAAAGATAAACATTATCAAGACTTAGACTATTTTGAAGAGACTTGCCCCTTAGGGTTAACCCATTTAATCTTTCCTATAAAATTCAATGATATGTGTGTTCTAACACTACATTTTACCCATTTTAAACGCGAAACAACTAAATGCAGTTTTAATAATTCTTATTTTTCTTTAAATAAAAATTCACTGGCAAAATCATTATATAATAATATACCTAGTTTTTCTGAGAAAAAAATAAAACACCTAACTAAAGTTGGCATTTTTTTATCTACTCTAATTTTACCTTCTATACTAAAATCTGAATATTTAGAACATTTTGCAAATGAAACTATAAACTTTAATGATTATATTGAAAAATGCGATTTATATACTAGTATAACTCTTTTATTAAACTTTAATTATAAACATATATACACTTTAGATGAGCTGTCAGAATCTCTTCATTATCATAAAAATACAATATGTAACGTCATCAAAAAAGAAACGCATATGCCATTTTCAAAATTTTACGATAATTTAAAAGTCAACTCTGCAAAAAAGCTTCTTATAAGTACAAACAAAACCACCATTGAAATAGCTGAATTTTTAGGTTATTCAACCCCTGAAATTTTATATAAAAAATTCAAAAATTCTACTGGTTTAACTATGAGTGAATATCGCAAAATACACTAGTTTACTCTCTAAGCCCTTCTTATATACTAAAAAGCTGATGAATTTATGATAGTTATATTTTAACATCATATTACTTCATCAGCTTTTTTAATTTAATAATCTATATTCCTTATGTCAAACTGTAGTTAATTCTTTGGTTCACAAAACCGATTGGTTTATCTATTACTATATCTTGCTTTAAACTAGAAGTATCATAAATTATTTTATCCTTCTTTTATATACTATGTATGAAATACCTAAAACACTAACAAGAAGAAAAACTAAATAAAATACAGAATTATTATTATCTCCTGTTTTACTAGCTGTGACTTTTTTATTAGAACTACTTTTTACAAGTTTAGTCTTACTTTGATTTAGCGCTTTTGTTTTTGATGTTGTACTTTCTGGTATCGTAGAAACTATAGATCCTTTATCTGTTTCAACATTTCCTAAACCCGAATTATAAATAGTACTATCTACAACAGATACCATAAGTGTAGGATTTATTCCCCCAGTCATATTAACTGTAATATTTTCAGCATGAGTTTTTATTTTCCATCTCCCGTGTTATAAAGTCCTTCATTTTGTTAACTCAAAATTATATGTACATATGCAAAAAGAGTTAGGCGAAATCGCCTAACTCTTCTTTATATTATAGATAATTCTATCTTTCAAAGGAAATGATAATAAAATTTTACCAATAAAGCGAGAGATGATTTTAGAATATTTAAAAGATTTTAGAATTATAAGTAATAATTCTTTTAATACAATGATAAATATGATAACATAAAGAAAAATTACTAATAGAAAAAACATTAATAAATAGATTTTTAGCGAAAAATGTGAAAAGAATAATATTGATATTTAGATTTAAAAGAGGGAGATCATATGTTATATAATTTCTGTAAAATTAGAGAGGATACTGAAGTTGCAGCCAGATATCCTTATAAAAATGAAGATGCATTAGTTATTATTGAACAAGCAGATGAATTTCTGGGATTTAAAACTTTAAATATAGAAGCTCTTACTTTAAGAGTAGAAAAAAACGAGGGATTTACAGAGTTAGAAGTAGAATTCTATAAAGATTTTATTTCCAAAAATCTTTCTTTAATTTTTGAGATGTTTGAAGATAGGGGTGATTTGATTGCCTAAAATCTTTGAGTATATAGGATATTTTATTTATTTTTGGTTAAACGAACAGAATGAGCCAATTCATGTTCATGTCTCTAAAGGGAAACCAACTAATAATTCAACTAAAATCTGGATTTTAAAAGATGGAATAGAATTAGCAGATAATAAATCGAATATTAAAAGTAATGATTTGAGAAAGATTTTGGTATTTATAAATAATAATAGGCAATTTATTATTGAAAAATGGTATGAATACTTCGAATATATTAAATATTATAAAAAATAGAATTTCTAGTAGAAAAAATTATTTTATATAGTTAGATAGTATTGAACAAAGAAAAAGGGATAGCATACTAAAAATTAGTGGTCTATCCCCTTTTAAAATGTATTTATATTTCTCGAGTATTTTAATTTTCTATTTTTTTATAACAAATCTTTTAAGTGGAATAGTAATTGCTGTACAGAGAAGTATGGCTGCACACATTTCTACAACCCCATTTATGCCAATTACAGCTAAAAATACAGTTTTTAGAACTTCTGCAAATGACATATCTTTAAAGAACAAGAAATATAATAAGCTAAGTACCATGATTGTATGGAGTGCAGAAGATAGTCCCGCACTTACGGCAACACTAAGATGTTCCTTTTTAAATAATTTCTTTAATCCTATATAGATAAAGAAAGGTAAAATTCCTAATAGAATTCTTGGTCCTATACAAAGAATAATTGATTGAATAGGCTTATTAGCTGGTCCAAAAGGTGTAAACATTAAATCAGCTGGTGTGGCACCTCGAAATGTGGCATTTAACATAGACATAATTCCAAATGCTAAACCGGTTATACCGCCATAACTTGGTCCTAAAGTAAGTGAGGCAATGATTACTGGAATGTGAAGTATCGTGATTGATACCACGTTTACAGTAATAATACCTACGTTGGTTATGGTAAGTACTGCCATTATTGCAATAAATACACCAACTAAAACTAAACTTCGAATGTCATCTCTTGCTTTCACTCTATCGCTAGATGTGAATACGTCAAAATTTCTTGTTTTCATATTAAATTTTCCTCCTTAGTTTTCGTTCAACCTTTGTTGATACGCTACTTTGACAATGAAAGTGTAAAATATTTTTGTGTAAATATCAAGTATTTTAGTAGATACACTTATGAAAAATGCTATATATCAAAGCACAAAATTAAAAACCTAATTAGTATTCTTGTATTAAATGTTCTACAGGATAATTATAAGATGTTGCGAAGAACTAAATGGATATGAAATAAGCGATATTCTCGGTATAAATTAATTAGAGAACTTATATGAAAACTTTTTTTAGAAATAAGGGGATTTCCTTGATATATATATTTACAATTGGTAAAATTTAATTACTTAAAGAATTATTTGCATAAAAATATTCAACTGTTTTATTTAGGAGCAACCTATGTTTAATAAATTAATGGATAAAGATTTTCGAGATATACTTGAGATTATAACTTTAGCACATAATCAAGAATGGACATCTTTATCTATAGTAGAAGTGGAAAAAATATCAGGCTTTGGAAAAAAACGTCTCCAAAGTATTGTCTATGAATTTAATAAAGTGGAAAGGGATTTTACTATCCCCGCAAATTGTACTGTAAAAATAGAACATAATAATCTTTACATTAATTTTACTTCTGATTTTAGTTTCTTGACCCTAAGTCATCAGCTAATAAAGTTAAGTATTAAATATCGTCTACTTATTTCTGTAATCAGAGGAGAATTTAAAAGCCGTGAGCATTTCGCCGAAAAAGAGAATATGTCTGTCACAACTGTACGACACTTGCTTTTAGATATTAATCAGTTTTTAGAACAATTTTCGTTATCCATAAAGCTTAAAACCAAAGAAATAATAGTTGGAAAAGAAGGTCAAGTAAGATATTTCCTTTTAACCCTTGCTTGGGCAATGGGCATTGATGATAAATACCACTTTCTTTTTAATACTTCTTATGATGACACTACAAAAGAATTAATTTCAGATTTGATTAAGGAGTTATATCGAAAAAGTGATCATATTTTAGCACCTCAAGTTTATGCTTTAGTTTCTGTTTTTAAAACTAGAATTGAGCAAGGATATTTTTTTACTGAAGAGAATTTCCCACCTAGTATTCCTGTAAATCCAATTTTACCTATAGATGATTGCAAAGAAACTCTTGAAAAACTATTTTCTCATTTAGGAGTGCCTTCTACGTATATAGCAAATGAAATTAATCTATTTTATTTTATGTTTTCTATTTGGAATCTATATTCTCCTAGCGAATGTTTACAGGTAAAACTAGAAAAAAATCAATTGGAAATACTAAAAAAAGAGCAAAGAGATTTCTATAAAGTATGGGTAAATGAATTTGAAAAAACAATGGGAGTGGTTTTATCAGATAATGAAATTCAATTTATTAAAGTGAATTTGTTTTATATGTTTGTTAGCGACACTACATTTAACTCTGCTAAAATAGAAGAATTAGACATAGATTATGGAGTTGATGTGTTACAAGTTCAAAGCCCTCACCTTTTTTATATTATAACCAATTTTCAAGATAAGCTATTTGCAAATGAAAAATGTAACATTTTTAATAAGCCGGAAGCTTTTAAAAATAGGTTAACACCTTTAATTTTATATATGGTGGAAAGACATCAGCCTATTGTAAATATCTTATATTTAAGTAAGGAATCTATAGTTCATCAAGAATATACCTTTAGAATTATGAGGCAGTACATTCGTGGACCAATTAAATTTATTTCGGTGGAAAGCGATGAAATGCCAGATTTAATTGCATCAGATTATTATGATAATATTCGAAAAGATTATCCAAATATTCCGTTCTATCAACTTCATCCATACCCAAGAGATATAGAATGGAATGAGTTAAATGAGAAAATAAATGATATACGAATTAAAAAATTGAATTTTATCTAATACTATGTGTATTTTCCCCCAAACAAAAGACGATTTTAGTGTAAAAAAATGTACCCTTTTCTATCTTTTATAACCTTTCCTTTTGAATATAATAAAGATAGAGGTTAATAATATATAAAGAGAGGGAAAGTTCATTATGGATAATAAAAATCGTGAATTAAAAAGAACTATCGGATTCTTTCCGGCACTAGCTACAGTTATGGGGACTGTTATTGGTGCTGGCGTATTCTTTAAAGCAGCTTCAGTAGCAGCTGTTACAGGTACATTTAGTTTACATATGCTAGCATGGTTTCTTGGGGGAGTAATTTCATTATGTGCAGGATTAACTGGAGCAGAACTAGCGGCTGCCATTCCAGAAACAGGAGGAATGTTAAAGCATATTGAACATACTTATGGAAACACTGCCGCGTTTTTACTTGGTTGGGCTCAAAGTCTAATTTATTTTCCCGCAACAGTAGCAGCATTATCAATTATATTTGCAACTCAGGTAGCTAATCTTCTTGGATTATCAGATAAAATAATTATCCCTGTTGCAATTCTTGCAGTTACATCAATACTTTTAGTTAATTTACTTGGATCTAAAGCCGGTGGCATTTTTCAATCAGTAACATTAATTTGCAAATTAATACCCTTGTTTTTAATTGTTGTATTTGGGCTTTTAAATAAAGGAGATGTTGCTGTTAGATTAATTCCTATTTCAGACCCAGTAAAAGGCGGATTTTTAACAGCCTTAGCAGCCGGACTTCTTGCTACTTTATTTGCATATGATGGCTGGGTAGTAGTTGGAAATATTGCAGGTGAAATGAAAAAGCCATCAAAGGATTTGCCAAAAGCTATTTCCTTTGGTTTATTTGGAATAATGATAGTTTATCTATTTATCAATTTTGTATATTTAAAGACTTTGCCAATGTCTGAAATAGCAGGTAATAGCAATGCTTCTATGGATGTGGCAGTTAAGATATTTGGAGGCATGGGCGGAAAACTTGTAACCATCGGAATTCTTCTTTCAGTTTATGGAGGAATTAATGGGTACTTTATGACAGGTATGAGAACCCCATATGCTATGGCACTTGAAAATCGTCTTCCATTTAGCAAGCATCTTCGCAAATTATCAAAAACAGCAGTACCTTATGTTTCAGGTATTGTAGAACTTGTAATTGCAGTAATTATGATGACATTAGGAGGCTTTGATACATTAACAGATATGGTTATGTTTGTAATATGGATCTTCTATACCCTGCTTTTCGTTGCTGTTATTATTCTTAGGAAACGTGAGCCAGAACTTCATCGTCCATATAAAGTTCCTCTTTATCCTGTAGTTCCTATTATTGCTATTTTAGGTGGTACTTTCATTGTAGTAATGACTATATTCACTCAAACAAAGCTTGCTATGACAGGAATAATTCTAACAGTAATTGGCTTACCATTCTATTTCTATCTTAAGAAAAAATATAAGTTTTAAAGACTGTTTCATAAATCAATTTAATTTCACTATAAAAGAGTTAGGCGATTTTGCCTAACTCTTTTGTTTATAACACATCTCTAATACAAATGCCCAACTGTTCTTGGGTATGGTAGTACGTCACGGATATTTCCAACCCCTGTTAGATACATAATTAGTCTTTCAAATCCAAGCCCAAAGCCTGCATGGCGAGCTGTACCATATTTCCTTATGTCAAGATAATTAGTGTAATCTTCCATTGACATTCCAAGTTCTTCCATACGAGATTTCAACTTATCAAAGTCTTCTTCACGTTGTGAGCCTCCTATGATTTCTCCAATGCCTGGTACCAAAAGGTCTGCTGCCGCAACTGTCTTTCCGTCTTCATTTTGTTTCATATAGAAAGCTTTAATCTCCTTTGGATAATCTGTTACAAATACTGGAGATTTAAAGTATTCTTCTGTTAAATATCTCTCATGTTCAGTTTGAAGGTCTGTTCCCCAAGAAACTGGATATTCAAACTTATCATTATTACCTTCTAATATTTCAACAGCCTTCGTATATGAAATACGGACAAATTCAGAATTTATAACATGATTTAATCTATCTATCAAACCTTTATCTACAAATTGATTTAAGAAATTCATTTCTTCAGGAGCATTTTTCATTACATAGTCAATTACATATTTCAGCATCTCTTCTGCTAAGTCGCAATCATCAGAAAGATCTGCAAATGCAATCTCAGGTTCAATCATCCAAAATTCTGCTGCATGTCTTGTTGTATTAGAATTCTCGGCTCTAAAAGTTGGTCCAAAAGTATACACGTTTTTAAATGCCATTGCAAATGGTTCCACATCAAGCTGTCCGCTTACTGATAAAGAAGCCTTTCTATCAAAGAAATCAAAACCATAATCTACAGGTTTATCACCCTTTGCAATCTTATCTAAATCCATTGTTGTAGCTTGAAACATCTCTCCGGCACCTTCTGCATCACTGCCTGTAATTATTGGAGTGTGGACATATACAAAACCTCTATCTTGAAAGAATTTATGAATTGCAAATGAAGCTATAGATCTAATTCTAAATACAGCTTGAAAAGTATTTGTTCTAGGACGTAGATGAGTCATAGTACGTAAAAACTCTAAGGTATGTCGCTTCTTTTGAAGAGGATAATCTGATGTAGATTCACCTTCTATCATTACTTCCTCACCTTGAATTTCGTAAGGTTGTTTAGCCCCTTCTGTTTTTACAAATTGACCTTTTACAATTATTGCAGCACCTACATTAATCTTTCCTACTTCTTCAAAATTAGGCAGTTTATCACTGTATACTATTTGCAAATTAGTAAAAGAAGTTCCATCACTAATAGTAATAAATCCAAAGGTTTTACTATCTCTAATACTTCTTACCCAACCTGCTACTGTAACATGCTCATTTTCATAATTATCTGGATTATGAAATAATTCTCTAATCTCAACTATCTGTTCCATAAAATCCTCCAAGTATATTTTTTTATTCTTTGCCCTTTTCTTAGCCACTTACATAGTCATTAATTCTATAATCTTTTTATTCTTTCAGTATGTTATATTTTGAACCTTTATTTTCAGAAATTAATCCTCTTTAAATTCTCCTGTTTCAACTTTCTGTGAAATTCCAATGCTTGGATTTAGATAATTTGCTTTTTCATTATCAATTCCACCTGCAAATACAAGTCGTTTCTCAGTTTCCTTTAAATCAGAAGTATATGTTTCTAATGAAACTTTTGAATAACTATTATCCTCATTTTGAGTAATATAATCATCACTTATCTTAGTATATTTAAGCTTGCTTTCTTTTACTCTATTAATAACTAACATTTTATCTTTAAAAACTACATTTGAAATCAAAACATTTTTATCCGTTTCATAGTCCTTATAATATTTCCCACTTGGACTAATAATCGAAAGCATATTCATATATTTATTATCTACTTTTTCTGAATTATCATCTGTAAAAACGATACCACAGATTAAATCATCTCCCATAAATCCAAGAAGTCTCATTTTTTGATAACGCTTAGTATCTGCATTTCCTTTTACTTCTTTACTTTTTCCTGTTTTCAAATCAGTTATTCTAATATCTAACATATGTTCATCTATAGGATATGCCACATATCTTCCAGTTTCTGATGCAACGAATTTGTCAAAACTCAAATTATCTTTTACAACTTCATCAGGATTATCCTTACTTTTTCTATAAAAAGTTTTCCCGTCAAAAAAATATACTTCATTTTTATCTTTATTAAAATACATAAGATTTGAATACTTATCTATAGTCTTTTTATAGGAAAGTTTACTTTCAAAAAAGGCTTTTTCTTCAATGTAATTCTTCTTCGCATAGTAATAATATACAGAAACTCCGCATTTACCTTCATGGTCTCCTCTACTCATATAACCACTAACTGTAAAGCTAATATTTCCATTATTTTCCATATTCACAATATTGATTTTATGCATATCAATTATATTTCTTATACTTGTATTTTCAATATTGGAAAAAGAGAAAACTCTTGATACTGTACCTTCTTTTTGATTATATTCAAATAAATCTCCTGTTTGAATAAAGGCAACTATATTATTATCTTTATTTACAATATATTTAGGATCATCATTTGTAATACCAAGATTAATTCCTTTATTTGTAATAACCTTCTCATTAGGATTTAATACCTGATTAATATACCTATCATAATCTAATAAATACACATTTCCACCAGGTGCATAACGAATTTTATAATCTTCAGAAGCTAAGTATCTATCTGTAACATTAATATTTCCCTTTGCTCTAAAATAATATACAAATTTAGAATGAACTATTTCAGAACCCCAGGATGTAATCTGAAATTCTTCCTTACCAATTCCCACTGGATTTAAGTCACCATAAGTTACTTGGTCATAAGTTGCATGAATATTTGTATGAGAAAAATCTGTATTATCTCCTGTTTCATCAGGCTCAAGTGCTTTTCCTACCCCTGTATTTTCAACTTTATCCATTGCATTTTGATGGAAATTACCTAAGTACTCTACACAAGCTTTTAATTGATTTGCATTTGCTAAAACTACCTTTGTATAATAATAAATTGTATCTTTATTTGTTTTAAGAGATATTTTTAGAAGTTTTTCTCCCACCCCAATGGCAGTTTTATCTAAAGAAACTTTATATACATCTCCACTAACAGAAGCCTTTCCATTATCTAAAGTTTCCTTTTCATCTAAACTATCAAGTTCATATTCAAGGGATTTTATTTTCAATGTATATTCATCCAGACGAATACTTAACTTGCCATCAGTAGTAGGTGTTACCGTGTCTGCAATTTCCTTACCATTTTTTATATCTGCATATCCATATAAAAGATTTATTTGATATCCATAGGTTTCAAACGAAACTAGCGGATATGAAGCTTCTTTCATATCCGCAGTGGTACTTGATTTCCCATTATTCATTGCAAATTCAAAAAAAATCAAAGCCAATATAAAAACAAGAATTAAAATCCCTGCTTCTAAAAGCAAATTTCTTCTTTTCATTAATTCTCCAAACTCATTTTTAATACTTAATTGTAAATAGAAAAATCTTTTTCCCTACTTTTAAAAAATCTCATTATTTATTACACAATAATTTGAACTTTTTATTCACCAGAATATTCTTTTTCTTTATTTGCAAATTTAGTGTAATCCGGTAACCAAAGTAATTCGCTGGTTCCCGTTGGGCCGTTACGTTGTTTAGCTACAATAATTTCTGCAACATTTCCTTTTTCAGAGTCTTTATTGTAATAAGCGTCACGGTAAATAAACATAACTACGTCTGCATCCTGTTCTATGGCTCCAGATTCACGTAAATCTGAAAGCATTGGACGTTTATTTTCTCTGGCTTCAACTCCACGAGAAAGCTGTGAAAGTGCCACAACCGGCACATGAAGTTCACGGGCTAAAGCTTTTAAAGAACGAGAAATATCTGAAATCTCTTGTTGTCGATTTTCAGAACGCTTTCCTGCACTTCCCTGCATAAGTTGAAGATAATCTATGATTATAACATCTAAGCCTTGTTCAAGCTTGTACTTTCTACATTTTCTTCTAAGCTCTGATATGGTAATACCTGGGGTATCATCAATAATCATGTGAGAATTTCCAATCTCCGTTGATGTTTCGATAAGTTGTTCCCATTCAATATCACTTAATTTACCGGTACGTATTTTTTGAGAATTAATATGGGAATTAAGTGCAAATAAACGATTAACTAATTGTTCTTTACTCATCTCAAGACTGAAAATAGCTACATTTTTCTTTCCTTTTAATGCCATATACTCTGCAATATTTAATACAAATGCAGTTTTACCCATTGAAGGTCTTGCAGCAATTAATACTAAATCTGATGGTTGTAATCCAGAAAGTCTATAATCTAAATCTGTAAATCCTGTTGGAATACCTGTAATTGGACTATCATCTTTTGAAGCTTTTTCTATGGCTGCCAAGCTACTAAGAACAACATCTCTTATGGGACTATATTCTCCCACATCTCTTCTTTGAAGGACTTTAAAGATATTTTTTTCAGCATCTTCGCAAATAGTATCTAAATCCTCTACACCTTCATAACATTCCTTAGCACTTTTTTCATTTGCACGAATAAGTTCTCTAAGAATTGATTTCTCTCTAACTATATCTGCATAATTTTTTATATTGGCTGAAGTGGTAACCATTCTGTATGTATCTTTTAAAAACTCTAGTCCTGATATTTCTTCCGGTGCTTTCTTGGCCTTAAGCTTATCCTGAACAGTAATAGGCTCCACTGCCTTCCCCTCATGATAAACTTCTATCATAGCATCATATAAAGTCTGATAAACAGGATTATAAAAATCATCTTTAGATAATGTTTCTGATGCAACTAAAACAGCATCTTTATCTATAAACATTGACCCTATTACAGAACCTTCTGCTTCGTCACTATGGGGCAATTCTCTTTTTAAAGTTAAATCATCAGCCATCTAAAAAACCTCTTTTTATAACTCATTTATCACTACTTTAAGTTCTGCAATTACTTGGGGATGTAACTTTACTTCAACAGTATGATTTCCCTTAGTTTTAAGAGGCTCTGACATAAGAACCTTCTTTTTATCAATTTCAATGCCAAGTTGTTTAGCTGTTTCTTCAGCAATTTCCTT
>JAISGP010000023.1 GCA_031263035.1 Lachnospiraceae bacterium
TTTATAAAATTCTGGTTAGTTCGTAATTGCTCATCAATTACCTGAATTTTTGCTTTCTTTATTCTAACCTGCTGTTGAAACATCTCCAAGTCAGCATACCCACCAATACATGCCTCTACTACAACTGTATGTGCATATTTATAGCTTTTAAGTTCTGTATTAATATCATTAACAACTACTTTAAGCTTTTTTATTGTAGGAATAATTATTTTTGCAAATAAACTGCTTCCTGCTTTATAAGCCACACCACTCAGTTCCCCTGAATTTAAACTGTTTTGCAAATGAGAACACCCAGAAGACAGTCTAGTAATAATTTCATTTGCAAGTTTTATATTATTACTCATAGCTTGAATTATTTTTTCGCTCTCGTCTTTACTAAATTTTACTCCCATGGCAATCTATTCCTCTCTTTAGCAAGTCTTTCTCTTTCCTCTTCCATATCTCTTCTTACACTTCTACAAGTATGTTCCAATTCTTCTCTTTGAGAATTAACAAACCTATTAATTCTATCACTAACGCTCTTATTTACATCAAGCTGATTTATAACCCCTTTATTTCCAGATGTCCCTGATTGATACAGAACTTTATCTTCCTGCCTTTTCAAATCTTGCATTTTACTATTAAATCTCTCAATTGAACGTCCATATTCTCTCTTGAAATCTCCTAGTTTTTCTTGTTTACGTTCATTATCTCTAATTTTTAATCCCAATTCATATCTCTCATTTGCACTTTTATCCTTACCCATTTACTTTACCCACCTATTCTTATCCTCAATATCTCGCTTTTCAATTTTGCGTGCTATTTCAGGAAATTTATTTGCTTGTTCTAAAACTACACTAACAAAATCAGAAATAGCATCTAGCAGATTATTTGCAGTATCTTTAGCTGCAACCATTCCAGAAATTCCGGTCGAAAAACTAATGTCCACCGTCTGCTTTTTAAATCCAGTTGTTTTAATCCCCACAAGCTCATTAATTGCACCTTCTGCTGCTATACCGCTTGAGCTGATTTTATCACTCATTATTTCACCCTTCTCTTTTATCAATATTCTACTTTTCTTAACTATTTTTCTTTTAATCATAGTCTATGCCTTGTCTTTGATATATTCAAGATTTTTGCCATATTTCATACAGATTTTGAAATTATAGAAGGCTTTTAATTGTTTTTTAATCATTCATTTTTTTGCTTCTAAGTATGTAAATTTCCTAATTTATAACCTATGTAACTTGTTTGCAACTTGTTCTGTAACTTGTTAGTAACTTGTTGTGCTACTTGTTTGCAACTTATACACGATTTTTCGCCATTATTTTTAAGAATTTTCAGCACACAAAAAAGACCTCTAAGCCATTGAAAACACTAGGTTTTCTTTGATTTAAAGGTCTTTTGATTATTCGTTGTTTTTATCGTATAGACACTTGCTTTTTGTCTCTACCTTTTCTTTCAAAACGAACAACACCATCTGTTAATGCAAATAAAGTATCATCTCCACCACGTCCAACATTTACACCTGGGTGAATTTTAGTTCCACGTTGTCTATAAAGAATGTTACCAGCTTTAACAAATTGTCCATCTGCTCTTTTCGCTCCAAGTCTTTTACTTTCAGAGTCACGACCGTTCTTTGTAGAACCAACTCCTTTTTTATGAGCGAAAAATTGAAGATTAAGTTTCATCATCGTAATGCACCTCCTCGAAAATAATGTCTACATAATCAGTGTATTCTTCTTCAAGAGATTGTAATCCTAATATCATAGCCTCAATTAGAAGTTTTGATTTTTCTGAAGGAATTCCAGAAAATTGAAAAACAATTTCTGCATCTTTTTCATTAACCTCATTGGAAAACTTATCATCTGTAAATTTTTCAATAGAATTAATAGTATTAGTGATTAACATACTTGCACTTGCACATACTATGTCTTCACCTGATACAGCATATCCAGCATGATCTCTTGCATCAAACCCTACACATTTATGATTGTCATAGAATAAAGTTACCTTAAGCATTGATTTTTTCAATCTTTACAGCACTAAACTGTTGTCTATGACCGTTTTTCTTGTGATATCCAGATTTTCTCTTGTATTTGTAAACGATTACTTTCTTAGCTTTACCGTTTTCAACTACAGATGCACTAACACTTGCTCCTGCTACTGTTGGATTACCAGCTTTGAATTCATCTCCACCGATTGCAAGTACTTGGTCAAAAGTAACGCTTTCTCCAGCTTCTACACCAAGTTTTTCTACTTTAATGATATCGCCTTCAGCTACTTTGTACTGTTTACCACCTGTTGCAATAATTGCGTACATAATGGCACCTCCTATTATCATTACTCGCCAATTATGGTGTCATAGCATTAAGCTATAATCTTTTACCTCATTGTGCGGCATACCGTAGTATAATATCATTTTTCAACTGATAATGTCAAGAATTATTTGCAAATACTTAATAAATTCACCTATAACTCGTCCATATATTAAAAAATAATTCCAAATTATTATTCAAACATAACTGCACATATCTCAAAACAAGGCATTTTTTAATCGCAAATATAGAAAAATACTATCTCTTCTTAGCTGCATCACTAAATGTAGTTTTCTTAATCTTCATTATATTCTCATTAGGCTTTTCTTTAACTATATTCTTTTTTCTTTTTCTGTTCTGAAATAATGTTCCGGAACGATTATATATCCAAAATCCTGCATCTATAATATGCCCTATTTTGCCAACTCTATCCTTAAGAGTTTCACCATAGTACTCCCCATCTGCAAGAACTGGTGCCGC
This sequence comes from Lachnospiraceae bacterium, assembly GCA_031263035.1. GTDB lineage: Bacteria > Bacillota > Clostridia > Lachnospirales > Lachnospiraceae > JAISGP01. The sequence continues at coordinate 2,778 of JAISGP010000023.1, forward strand.
ACCCTTAATATACTCTATAAACTCATCTTCATCAGAAACTGACTTTAATATTTTAGTATAGCCTAAGCCAACTGCCTTGGGCTTATGAGCATCTGAACCACCAATTCCAGGAAGATTATAAACTCTAGCTAACTTAGCGGCTTTTTTATTAGAGATAGCTGATTCGCACGCATTAAAAGTCTCAATAAAATCAAACTCTTTAGTTAAGTTAGCATTTTTCTTAAAAACTTTAGTAGTCGCAAAACTCTGATACTTAGCTCCATACGGGTGAGCTGGTCCCAAAATTCCACCATGTCCATGAACAAATTCAATAAGATCAACTAAATGTAAGCCTCGATTTTCCATGAGGCGCATTTTAGTACCACTTGGCATAATGCAAATAAAATGTCCACCGTCTTTAGTATCATATTCGATTCCTTTCAGAACCACAAAATCCTTACAGGTATTGCATAAATCATATTTCCATTTACGATATCCATTATAGGTATCATGGTCTGTAACTAACATCCCATCATAACCTCTAGATTTAAGAATATTAATATATTCTTCCAAAGAAACATGACTGTCAATGGAGCCTTCGCCCACATGGCAATGCATATCTATTTTCATTCAATATCCCCAGACTTTCATTATATATTTTTCAAAACACAATTATATTCGAATATATCTTTTATAACTAATATCTTTCATTAATAATTTTATTTCTTATATGATTATACCTTATTTGCAAATAAAAGTATACTATTTTAGTTTATCTTCTTTTCCTATACACAATTACTTAGTATCTTCTAATTTATTAGCGTCTTCTTCATTACTTATTACACTGTCTTCATCTTCATCAAGCCAAAATTCATCATCAGATTTTTCTTCAACATCATCCGCTTGATAATCACTTTCAATCTTATCGTCTTCATAATCTGTAGTAAGATTTCCATCTAAAATTTCATCTTCGTGGGCATCAAGCTCTTCATCTGAAATTTCATCGTCATCATCTAAATCAATAAAATTCAAATCTTTATCAATTTCTGGTTTAGTGTTCTTGTCTTTTTTAGTGTTTTTCTTTTTATTTACAACAACGTCTTCATCCATACTCTTGGTCTGATATTTTTCTGCTTCATCTTCATTATAACTTACAAAATCATCATCTAACAAAGCTTTTGCTTTCTCAACTTCAGATTCTCTGGAAGATTTACTTTTAATTTCTTTAGCTTTCCTAGCATTATTTTTTTTGATTTTCTTTGAATGCATTAATGATTGAATGATAATTCCCACTATAAATAAAACAGCAGCAACAATATATACCATAATTTCATTAAGTCCATCTATTCCAATAAAATATTTTAAAACTACATAACTTGCAAATGCCGCTAAAGTTCCGCCAAAAATTGATGTAGAAAAGATTGTCATAGGTGCTACAAAGAATAAAGCAAGTATAGAAATAATTAGAGATAAAGCTAAAAGCACAATTAATACAATTATATTTCCATCACAAAGTGCAAATGAGGCAAGGGAAAGAAACAAAATTCCTATAATAAATGCTCCAAAGCGTTTAAACACTGTAGCCAAAACACCGATAATAGCTCCAACTACACCTGCTATAATTACTGTAGTAAATAAATCTGGTCCTGCAAATGTAGAACCTAAATAGCCTAAAATCACTCCAACAGTGAAACCAGAGAAGAATCCTAGAACTCTAATTAATTTAAATCCAAATATTCCAATAATAATTCCCACAATAATTGCGGCAATTAATAATGCTACTGAAAAATTTGATATTTGTTTTATAATTTTATTTGCACCTTCAATATTTGAAACATCGATACCTAAATCTTTTAGATTATAGTTACCACCGAATA
>JAISGP010000003.1 GCA_031263035.1 Lachnospiraceae bacterium
AGAGATAATGCTATCGACCTTTATATTGGGGAAGATTATATGGATGTACTTGCTGATGGCAAATGGGAAAACATTTTTAAAGTTAAACCTGAAGTATTCACTGCTGAAGAGAAAAGAGCATGGCTTGACAAAAATACAGATGTAGTTCTTGGCTCAGATGCATTCTTCCCATTTGGGGATAATATTGAAAGAGCTGCTAAAAGTGGTGTTAAATATATTGCTGAGCCAGGTGGTTCAATTAGAGATGACAATGTTATTGAAACAGCTGATAAATTTGGCATGGCTATGGCATTTACAGGAATTAGATTATTCCATCACTAAAATGATTGCAGATGAAGTAATCTCTAATTGAGATTACTTCATGAGAATTTTTATAATAATTAGTATGCATAGATATATTTATTCAAATGAGAATTATTAATAAATAAAAATAACAGTTAGGACGAAAAAATGGGAAAATATTTTGGTACAGACGGCTTTCGTGGTGAAGCAAATAAAGTACTTACAGTTGATCACGCTTTCAAAGTAGGAAAATATCTTGGATGGTATTACGGTAAAGAACACAAAGCTAAAATAGTAATTGGAAAAGATACAAGAAGATCAAGTTATATGTTTGAGTATGCTCTTGCAGCAGGAATTACTTCTACAGGTGCCAATGCTCACCTTCTTCACGTTACAACAACCCCTTCAGTTTCATATATTACTCGTACTGAAGATTTCGATTGTGGAATTATGATTAGTGCTTCTCACAATCCATATTACGACAATGGAATTAAGCTTATAAATAAAAAAGGTCATAAAATGGAAGCAGAAGTAGAGCTTGCCATTGAAGATTATATAGATGGTAAAATAGGAGAACTTCCCCTTTCAACTGGAGCTGAAATAGGTAGGACAGTTGACTATTATGCAGGAAGAAATCGTTATATGGGACATCTTATTTCTCTTCCAACCCATTCATATGAAAATATAAAGATTGGATTAGATCTTGCAAATGGCTCTGCTTTCTTTATTGCAAAGAACGTTTTTGATTCGCTTGGAGCAGATACTTATGTTATAAATGATCGTCCAGATGGTGTTAACATTAATACAGATGCAGGTTCAACTCATATAAATGTTCTTTCTGAATATGTAAAGGCAAATGGCTTAGATGTAGGATTTGCCTATGATGGAGATGCAGATAGATGTATAGCTGTTGATAATTTAGGAAATGTAATTGATGGAGATTTAATTCTTTACATTTGCGGTAAGTATCTTAAAAATCATGGAAAGTTACCGTTTGATACAGTTGTAACAACTATTATGTCAAATATTGGTTTGTATAAAGCCTTTGATAAAGTTGGTATTCGCTATGAAAAAACCAATGTAGGCGACAAATACGTTTATGAGAATATGAAAGAAAACGGCTACGCTCTAGGTGGCGAGCAGTCAGGTCATATCATATTTAGTCAATACGCTAAAACAGGAGATGGTATACTTACCTCTCTTATGATAATGGAAGCAATGCTTAGCTTCAAACAACCTCTTTCTAAATTAGCTGAAGAAGTTACAATTTATCCTCAATTACTTAAAAATGTTGTAGTTGAAAATAAAGAAGAAGCTTTAAGCAATGAAAAAGTAAAAGAAATTATAGAAGAAGTAGCAGAAGATCTTGGCGAAGAAGGACGTATTTTAGTTCGTGAAAGTGGCACAGAACCTGTAATTCGTATTATGGTTGAAGCTGCCACATCAGATACCTGCGAAGATTATGTAAATAAAGTTATTGAAGTCATGAAAAATGAAGGCTTACTAATCGAAATTCGATAATGCAATAGAGTAAAATACAGTAGTTTTATATGAAGATATTGATAAAACATTTAAAGAAAAGTTTAAAAGCATAATCTTGTTATAATTGATAAACTCTTTTGAATTTTATGAATTTATATAAAGATAATAAGCCAATATTTTAAGAGTTATTTATTTGTATTATAATTTCCAAGGAAAAAGGTAAAATGTATGATAAGAGTTGATACAGAATTAGATTTAAATTATATAGCTAATTATATGCTATACAATATTTATATGGGAAAAGTTGGTATCATTGCGGTAATACTAGGTGCTCTTGATATTGGATTTGCAGTAAGATTTTACCAAAATAAGAAGATACCACTAGTTGTTTTATCAGCTATTTTTGTAGTTGTTATCTTTATTGTAATTCCATTTATTATAAATATGGTAGTTAGTAAGAAAGCTGCCCAGTCCAAGATGGTTGGAGCAAAAGCTACCTATGAATTTTCTGATGAAGGAGTAAGAACAACGACAGAATATGATTCAGGCTTAGCTTCTTGGAAAAGATTTTCAAAAGTTTTCAGAAGAAAAGATGTACTTGTTATAAGAGCAGATACTGGGCAGGATCTTTTAGTGCCAATTCCTCAGATTGGTGAACAATTTGATGCTCTTATTGACTTATTTTATGCAAATATGCCTGCACCTAATGTGCGGATTATGAAGAAACCTAAGAAGAGTGATAAAAATGAAACAAACAATAATTGATAGTTTTTCGGAAGAAGATACCTTTAGAATAGCTAAAGAAATGGGAGAGAAAGCATATCCGGGAGAAGTCATAAGCTTAGTTGGCGACTTGGGAACCGGAAAGACTTTATTTTCTAAGGGATTTGCAGAAGGATTGGGGATTGATGAACCTATTACAAGCCCTACATTTACAATTCTGCAAATATATGAAACTGGAAGACTTCCTTTCTATCATTTCGATGTATATCGAATTGGAAGCCTTGAAGAACTAGAGGATATGGGTTATTACGAATATGTAGATGGAAAAGGTGTAAGCCTTATCGAATGGGCAGATTTATTTGAAGAAAGTTTGCCTAAAAATCACATAGAAGTAAAAATTGAGAAAGATTTGGAAAAAGGCTTTGATTATAGGAGGGTAAGTATATGCGAATTTTAGCATTGGAAAGTTCAGGACTTGTTGCAAGTGTTGCAATAATAGAAGATGATAATTTATTGGCAGAGTATTCTACAAATGTGGAGATGAAACATTCAGAAACTTTATTGCCAATGTTAGAGGAGATAGTTAAAGTTACTAAGCTTGATTTAAATTCCATTGAAGCTATTGCTTTAAGCAATGGTCCTGGTTCCTTTACAGGTTTACGTATTGGTTCTGCCACAGCTAAAGGAATGGGATTTGCCCTTGGAAAACCTATTATTCCTGTACCTACCCTAGAAGGTCTTGTATACAATTGCTATGGCGGTTCAGGGATTATGTGCCCTATTATGGATGCAAGAAGAAGCGAAGTGTATACGGCACTTTATCAATTTGTAATTAAAAAAGGTACTAAAAAAGATATTTGTTGCAAATTGAGAGTTCTTTTAGAGCCACAAGCTATTGGAATTATGGACTTAATTGCAGAGATTGACAAATTAGGAAAGCATGTAACTTTTATTGGTGATGGAATTCCTGTATATAAAGATATAATTAAGGAGAAACTGAAATCTCCTGCCTCATTTGCAAAGGCTAATCAAAACAGGCAAAGAGCAGCTTCTATAGCAGTTCGTGGCTTGGAGCTTTATCATGAAGGAAAATATATAGATTCTGATGATGAGAAGCCTGAGTATTTTAGAAAGACTCAACCTGAAAGAGAAGCGGAAGAGAAGGAAAAAGCTGAGAATATTGAAAAGAAATAAAGATTAGATAGTAAAAATTAGACTAAATTAAGTAATTATTATTTAGTGCAAATAGCATTAGTTTTATACTGAGTTAAAGAATTTTGAAAAAAATTTTATGAGAGAATAATAATAGATGTAGAGATAGTAAAAAGGAAAACTGTGGACATAGAGATTAAAAGATTAAAAAAGCTTGGTTCTTCTTCAGAGATTTTGAAGATAGCAAGACTTGAAAAAGAGATATTTACTGACCCTTGGAGTGAGAATTCTTTAAACTCATCTAACGAGAGCCTTACAACTATGTTTTTCGTTGCAAAAGTCGAAGACAGTATTGTGGGATATCTAATTATGTATGCTATGGTTCCGGAAGGAGAAATAGTAAGGATAGGAGTTAGCTCTGATTTCAGAAGGCAAGGAATAGGCAAGGCTTTATTTGCAGAAGTAAAAAAGTATTGTAAGGAAAAAAAGATTAAAAGATTACTCCTTGATGTAAGAAGCAAAAATGCTACGGCAATTAGATTTTATAAAAGTCTAGGATTTCATAAAGACGGAGTAAGAAAATATTTTTATAATAATCCAGAAGATGATGCTATTTTAATGAGCAAACATATGTGGATATAAAAAAATAGATAATAGAAAGAATTAAATGATTAAGTAAAATTATGGTATAGATAAATATCGTTGATTTAAAAAACTAGTTTATAGAAAAAAGAATTGATTTGATAAAATTAGATTATTTACAAGATTAAGATAGGACATATTATATTAAAATAATACTTTATATAATGAAGTATGTTGTGATAAAGAAAAGACTAGAAATTGGAGAAAAGATGTTAGATGTATGTTTACTGGGAACTGGCGGAATGATGCCACTTCCTTATAGATGGCTTACCTCTTTAATGGTAAGATACAACGGCTCAAGCCTTTTGATTGATTGCGGTGAGGGAACACAAATTGCTATTCGTGAAAAAGGTTGGAGTTTTAAACCAATAGATGTAATTTGTTTCACTCATTTTCATGGGGATCATATTAGTGGACTTCCGGGACTTCTTCTTACCATGGGGAATTCTGATAGAACAACACCCCTTACACTTATTGGACCAAAAGGAATAGAAAAGGTAGTTGGTGCTCTTAGAATGATAGCACCGGAATTGCCTTTTAAGATAAATTGTATAGAGATTGAAGGAAAAGAACAGACTTTTGAATTAAATGGCTATATTTTAAAAGCCTTTAGGGTTAATCATAACGTACTTTGTTATGGATATTCATTAGAGGTAAAGCGTGCAGGTAAATTTGACGTGGAACGTGCAAATGAATTAAATATTCCTATGAAATTATGGAGTCCTCTTCAAAAAGGTGAAGAAATAGAATTTGAGGGTAAGACTTTTACCCCGGAAATGGTTCTTGGACCTGAAAGAAAGGGAATGAAACTTACTTATACAACAGATACAAGACCTACAGATAGTATAGTAGAAAATGCTATGAATTCTGACCTTTTCATTTGCGAAGGTATGTATGGAGAAAAAGAAAAGATAAAAAAAGCAAAAGAAAATAAGCATATGATGATGCAAGAAGCTGCTACTTTAGCCAAGAAAGCTAAAGTAAAAGAATTGTGGCTAACTCATTATAGTCCTTCGCTAAATTATCCGGAGGAATTTATGGATGAAGTTAGAAAGATATTTCCAAGTGCAATAGCACCTAAAGATAAAAGAAGTGTGGAATTAACTTTTCAGGATTAATTAAGTAAGATATATTGATTTATAATATTAAGTAATAGGGTTTAAACAATAGAATTATAAAGTAGAGTAATAAGTATAGAAGATAGTTATTAAGTTAAAAATAGTTTGAATAATGAAATAATTATTAAAGTATTGGTTTTATTACATTTAGTTGTGTTTTTAGAAAGAGAAGTGTGTAGTGAAAAAAATAGAAAAAAAAGAAAAGGATATACTTGTTCTTGCTATAGAAAGTAGTTGTGATGAAACAGCTGCTTCTGTAGTTAGAAACGGAAGAGAAATCATGTCCAATGCCATCTCTTCTCAAATTGCAATTCATACTAAGTATGGCGGAGTTGTGCCTGAAATAGCTAGTAGAAAGCATATTGAGAATGTAAATGGTGTAATTGAAAAAGCCCTTAAAGATGCGAAAATTACTCTAGAAGATATAGATGTAATTGGTGTTACTTACGGTCCGGGTCTTTCGGGTTCTCTTTTAGTGGGAGTTTCAGAAGCTAAGGCTATTGCATTTGCAACGGGTAAGCCCCTTGTAGGAGTTCATCATATTGAAGGTCATATTATGGCTAATTTTATAGAGCATCCAGACTTAAAACCGCCTTTTCTTTCTTTAGTTGTATCAGGTGGGCATACTCACCTAGTTAAAGTTGTGGATTATGGCAAATATGAGATAATCGGAAAAACTCGTGATGATGCAGCAGGTGAAGCCTTTGACAAAGTGGCTAGAGCTATTGGACTTGGGTATCCAGGTGGTCCAAAGATAGACAAAATCTCTAAATCCGGAGATGCTAAGGCTATAGAATTTCCTCGAGCTCATGTAAGTGGTGCTCCCTATGACTTTAGTTTTAGCGGACTTAAATCAGCTGTTTTAAACTATATTAATTCAGCTAAAATGAAAGAGGAAGAGATTGTAGTAGCTGATGTGGCAGCATCTTTTCAAAAAGCAGTTACAGATGTCCTTGTGGATAAGGCAATTAATGCATGTAATGAATTTGGATTTAAAACATTAGCTATTGCCGGTGGAGTTGCCTCTAATTCAGGTCTGAAAAAAGCTATGAGAAAAGCTTGCAAATCAAATAATGTAGAATTTGTTTTCCCATCACCTATATATTGTACTGATAATGCAGCAATGATTGGAGTTGCCGCTTATCATGAATATCTAAATGAAAACTTTGCAGGCTGGAATTTAAACGCAGTTCCTGCTTTAAAGTTGGGAGAGAGATAATTAGAAAGAGGATTATAATTGAAAATCTTAATTTTAGTATAGAATATTTTTAAATGCTAAGATTAGGATTTTTTGTAATTTGAATAAAAAAATAGTTTAAAATTGATTGAAGAGTTTTATTGATTTAATAAGTGTAATTAATATGTTGAATATACTGTTTTTAATGATTGGAGAAAAGTATAATGAAAGTAATTTTTATGGGAACTCCGGAGTTTTCTGTGGGAACATTAGAAAGTATTATAAAAGCTGGTCATGAAGTTGTATTAGTAGTTACCCAACCGGATAAAAGAAGCGGTAAAGGTATGAAGGTTCACATGCCACCTGTTAAGGAAGTGGCAATAGCTCATAATATTCCAGTTTTTCAACCGAAGAAAATTAGAGAAGAAGAGAATATAGAATATTTAAAGA
>JAISGP010000004.1 GCA_031263035.1 Lachnospiraceae bacterium
CTATACTTAGTAGCCTTATATGGCATTGAATCTGACATTCCACACACTGGGAAATTTAAACTTTTTGTTTCATGAAGTACCGGATAAAACTTTACCCCAGCTATAATTCCATTCTTAAAATCATCTTTCTCATCTTTAGAAATACCACCAATTACAGCTTGACTAATCCCCATATTATCCCAAGCTTTTACAAGTTCAGTTAGATAAACTCCACTTCCTGTACTGTTTGGTTTTTGAGCTGTCACACTAAGAATTTTCATATACTTAACCTCAACTATAACTCTACTTTAGTTTTCTTCTCCAACAGTTTTTTCATATTTGCAATCTGCTTTAGTGCAAATATAATCGCAACTGAAAATGCAGCAAAATCTGCAACAGGTCCTGCAAACATTACTCCTTCAACTCCCATAATTTTAGGAAGAATAACTAATAGTGGCAATAAAAATATAACCTGTCTAGTCAAACTCATGATTGCACCTAAAAGTGCTTTACCGATAGCCGTGAAAAACTGAGATGACATAGGCTGAATACCATTTACAAAGGTTAAAAACATAAATATCCGAAGATATTTTACTGCAAATTTATAGTAGGCACTATTGCCATGACCAAAAAGGCTTAGCAACTGTTTCGGGAAAATCTGAAAGCACATAAAAAATATAATTCCTACAACAATTGTTGCTCTAAGTGCATTTTTATATGTATGAATTACCCTGTCATATTTTTCTGCACCATAATTAAATCCCCAAATCGGCTGACAACCTTGGGCAATTCCTATTGCAAATGACATGAAAACCATATTTAATTTGGATATAACACCTACAGCTGCAAGAGGTATATCTGCACCATAATGACTAATTCCGCCATAATATTTTAATGTATTATTTAAAACAACTTGAATAATAGCCATAGCTATTTGATTTATAAAAGATGCAAATCCTAATGATAAAATCACTTCAATATATTTAATCTTAGGTATAAATTGCTTAAAGTGAAGATGTACATTTCTCTTCTTACCAATTCCGGCAAAGTATGCTATAACAAGAATTCCTGAAACAAATTGACTAAAAGATGTGGCTATAGCTGCACCTTTAATCCCCCACCCAAATACAAAGATAAAAATCGGATCTAATATTGTATTTAGGATTGCTCCTGTCATCATACAAATCATAGATATTGTAGGGTTTCTATCTGCTCTGATTAGATGGTTTCCTCCGGTAGTTAAAGTAAGAAATGGCATGCCATAAGCTGTATATGTTACATAATCTACCGCATATGGAAGTACGTTCTTTGATGCACCAAAAAATTTCATTAAAGGACTACCAAATGCTAAAGCAATTATCATTAGAACTGTTCCACAAATTACTAGGCATCCAATAGATACTCCCATTATATTTACAGCTTTTTTATCATTCCCTTTTCCTGATTCAAGATTAAATCCAGAAGCACCTCCAATACCAATAAGAAGTGCAAGAGCTGTACTTAATATAGAAATGGGAAAAGCTATATTCGTTGCTGCATTTCCTAGCATTCCTACACCTTGACCAATAAAAATCTGGTCAACTATATTATAAAGAGAACCTACTAACATACTAATAGTTGCAGGAACTGAAAATTTCCACATAAGTTTACCCACTGGGGAAGTACCAAGTGGGTTATTTGCTGTTGTTATATTATTTGATGAACTCATATTATACCTTATTTCTTTTTAAATTTTATTTGTTTTAAATTAGTCTATTCTTTTAATAATTATTCCTCTTTAATTAAAAAATTTAGTTAATACAAATATTAGCAACACAACATCTTACTTTAATATGTACATAACTAAAAATTTTAGAATATCTCATAATCGTAAAATATATCTTCGTTTACTTATTTTTAACAAGGGAAATAAACTTTGATTTATATAGTACTTTATATACCACAAAAAACATTATAACCTCTATAGGATACATAATTATTTGTTTTAAAAATCTTGCTGGTACCATAGCGATGTACGCTTGATTATATAACATTGCAAGCCATACTGTATTTAAAACCATATTTACAAAAAAGCAATTTAATCCATTTGCAAGAGCAATTCGCTTTAAAGTAACAGGTTTTTTATATAAAATCAAACCATAAATTAGCCCACCGGCAATGGCACTTATAGTAAACCCTGGGAAAAAAGGTCCAGTTGGCTTAATGATATACTTAAGTAAATCTCCTAATCCTCCAACAATCATACCTGATGTTGGGCCAAAAAACATAGAAGATAATTCTACGGCTATAAAGCTATACCCTATCTTTACTAAGTCCCCCAACTGTAAAGTAAAATAGCCTAGTATAACATTTAATGCAAGAAGCATAGCCATAATAGCTAAAGAATTAACCTTTCTCAAATTATCTAGTGAGTCTTTAAAAATATTTTTCTTCATGTTCTCTCCTATTAACATACCAATTACAACTACATTTTGTAAAATTATATCATAAAGATACAAGATATACTATATTAAGATTTGTGGAAACAAATTGAAAACAAGAATTAATTTATATATAAATTTACTATATCAGTAACTCCTTTTCTATTTCAATTACCTATTAATTAGCTATTTAAAATAAAATTCAAATCTGATTTAAGACATAAAACCATAATTATAATATAAAAAAAATTATCGACTAAGCTAGCTTTTTAACAATGTAAAACTTAGTTAAAAAACAAACTTTGTATAATCCTGTTTATTTTTTTAAAATATCAACTTCTTTCTTGAATAAATCCATATACTTTGTTAAACTAAGCTAAATAAATAACTCACAGATACTTACTACCTGTGAATATGATAAATAAATGGAGGACTTATTATGAGCGAACATATGGAAGGCTGTGGATGTGGACACAACCATGAAGAAGAACTAGATATGCCAACAGTCACATTAACATTAGACGATGATGAAGAAATCGAATGTGCCATTCTTACTATCTTAGAAGTATCAGATAAGCAATATATTGCACTTCTACCTTTAGTAGAAACTGAAGAAGATGAAGAAAGTGATGTATTCTTATATCGTTTTATTGACCATGGGGAAAATGAAGAACCAGAACTTCTTAACATTGAATCTGATGAAGAATATGAAGAAGCAGCTGAAGCCTTTGATGAATGGATGGATGCACAAGAATTTGAAGAAGAATAGAAAAAACTGGCTACTCTAATAATTAAAGTAGCCAGTTATTTTTTTAGACATTCAAAACTTTATTTAAGAAATCTTGTAATCTAGCATTCTGAGGACGTTCAAAAACATCTTCAGGTGTTCCTTCTTCAAGGATAATACCACCGTCAATAAAGAGTACTCTATCTGCCACCTGCTTAGCAAATCCCATTTCATGAGTAACTATAATCATGGTCATTCCTTCTTTAGCAAGTCTTTTCATAACTTCAAGTACATCTCCTACCATTTCCGGATCAAGAGCTGATGTAGGTTCATCAAAAAGCATAATGTCTGGATTCATAGCAAGAGCTCTTGCTATGGCAACTCTTTGTTTTTGTCCACCTGAAAGAGATGATGGTCTGGCATCTTTTTTTTCAGCAAGTCCAACTGTTTCAAGAAGTTTCATACCATTTGCAACAGCTTCCTCTTTAGAAGCCTTCTTTAATTCTACCGGAGCTAAGGTAATATTATCAATAACTGATAAGTTTTTAAATAGATTAAAATGTTGAAAAACCATACCTATATGTTCTCTAACTACATTTATATCTACGTCCTTTTTACTAAGGTCAAAACCATCAATCTCAATTTCACCACTAGTAGGTTCTTCAAGGTGATTTAAAGCTCTAAGAAATGTTGATTTACCACTTCCTGAAGGTCCAATTATACATACAACTTCACCTTCTTTAAATGTGGTACTAATTCCCTTAAGAACCTCATTTTTACCAAAACTTTTTACTAAGTTATTAACCTTGATTATATCTTTTCTACCATCCATATTCGTGGTTTTATCATCTTTTATCTCTGTTTCAGGAGTATTTATATTTTCTTCTTTTCCCATTACTGTATCCTCCTTTCTAACATCTTAGATAATTTAGTAAGTAATGTTATAACAATTAAGTACATTACACCAACTATAAAGTACACTCTTAAAGACTGCAAGTTTCTGGCAACAATAATTTTTGAAGCTTGAAGCAACTCAATTACACCGATTACAGAAATAATTGTAGTATCTTTTAGAGATATTACGAACTGATTAATAAGAGATGGTGACATTATCTTAATTGCTTGAGGAAGAACAATCTTCTGCATAGTCTTTAAGTATGGCAATCCAAGACTTCTACTAGCTTCTATCTGACCTTTATCTACTGCATTAATTCCACCTCTAAAAATCTCAGTAATATATGCACTGGCATTTAAAGTTAAGGCAATTACACCTGCTACGTAATCATTTAATGGATGATTTAGCAAATGAGGTATTCCATAGAATATAAAGAATACTAACACCATAAGAGGTACACCACGAATAACATCAACATAAACTGTTGCTATGGCTCTAAGTGGTTTTATAGGTGTTACAGCACATAGTCCTAAAATAATACCAATAATTGAAGCAAGAATAAATGAAACTAAGGTAAGAGAAAGAGTTTTTCCAAGACCAACTAAAAGTGGTTTCCAGTTATTCTTAATTAAACCTGCAAATGTGGTTTCATCTACGTCATCAGATTTTTCACTAGAACTGCCACCTACGTATTTACTAACTATTTCGTCATATTTACCGTTTTCTTTAAGTTTAGTAAGACCTTCGTTAAAGGCTGCAACTAATTCAGGGTTTTTACCTTTTTTAACTGCAAATCCATATTGTCCTGCAGGTTGCTTATCTCCTACAATAACAAAGTCTTTACCTTGAACAATTGCATAGTCAAGAACTGGAGCATCATCCATAATTGCATCAACTGCCTTTACATTTAAGGCATTATACATAGCATCTCCATCATCAAAAGTCTTTATAGTATAACCATACTTTCCTTTATTTTTATTAAGCCACTCTTGAGAAGTTGTACCGTTTTTAACTCCTACAGTTTTACCTTTTAAATCTGGAAAATCCTTAATATCTTTTGTAGCTTTATTTACAGCAATTTCAATTCCACTATCAAAATATGGATTAGAGAAATCAAAACTTTGCTTTCTTTCATCTGTTATACTCATTCCCGCAATGATACCATCTGCTTGTCCTGCACTTACTGAATCAACAGCAGCTTGAAACCCCGGGAATTTATATGTAAAAGTAAAGCCTTCTTCTTTAGCTATAGCTTTAATTAATTCAACGTCAATACCTACGTATTTGCCCTTATCATTTTGAAATTCAAAAGGAGCATAGGTTGAATCTAAAACTATAGAATAACTATCTTTTTTAGGTTTAATCTTAGTTTCACCAACATATTTAGCTACGATTTCATCATATTTACCATTGGCTTTTAATTTGGCAAGACCTTGATTAAAAGCAGCAACTAATTCTGGGTTTTTACCTTTTTTAACTGCAAATCCATATTGTCCTGCCGGTTGTTTATCTCCTACAATTACAAATTTTTTACCTTGTACAATTGCATAATCAAGAACTGGAGCATCATCCATAATACCATCTACAGCCTTAACATTTAAAGCATTGTACATAGCATCTCCATCATCAAAGGTTTTTATTGCAAATCCGTATTTTTCAGAGTTTTGATTTAACCATTCTTGAGAAGTTGTACCATTTTTAACTCCAATAGTTTTTCCCTTTAAATCCTCATAATCTTTAACTGTAGCTGCATCATCTTTACTAATTGCAACTTCAATACCACTGTCAAAATATGGATCTGAAAAATCAAAGCTTTGCTTTCTTTCTTCTGTTATACTCATTCCGGCGATAATGCCATCTGCTTGTCCGGAACTTACAGAGTCGACAGCTGCCTGAAATCCAGGATATTTATATGTAAATTTAAAGCCTTCCTCTTTAGCTATGGCTTTAATTAATTCAACGTCTATTCCAACATATTTTCCCTTTGCATTTTGAAATTCAAATGGTGCATATGTAGAATCTAAAACAATTGAATACTCTTTTTTCTTAGGTTTTATTTTCTCTTCTGCTGCCATTACTTTCTGATCTTTATTATCAATTTTTAGATATGATAAACAAGAAAGACAAGTAACCAATGTAAGAAGAAAAACTAGAAAAAATGAAATCTTTTTCTTAATAACAATCTTTTTCATACACTTCATAGATAGTAATACTTTACTATCTTCTCCCTTCGATATAAATTTTGCTAAGTTAAAAAAGTTTCTTCAAAAAAAGTATATTTTGCTACAAGCAATCTAGCAAATCTCTCTAATTTGAAGCTTAAATATTACCGTTGTCAAACAAGGTCGTTAAAACATTTTTTTATAACCTAACTTTTAATATTTTATACCATTCACTACTTTAATTCAATAAAATGTTAAATTATTTCGATTTTTTCAATCAAAAAAAATCATATTTAAAATTATTTAATAATTTAAAATATGACATTTCTATAACTTTCCTTTATTAATAGCATTTATCTTAAAACTATGTTAGCTGATATATTTATAAGATTATTAAAATGAATTATTGTATCTTCAATTATTCAAAATATAAAAATAGCACATTATTAAACCATATGGTAAAATAATATGCCAAAAATTTCGTTGTTGTTTAAGTGCAACGATAAGCCATGGTTTGTTCGTGAGCGTTAATATATATTATTAAATCTAGTACACCACTATAAGTGCGACGGTAAGCTGTGGTTTGCTCGTGAGCGTTAATATATCTATATTATTCAGTACATCAATATGAGTGCAACGATAAGCCGGGTTATGTCGTGAGTGTTCATCTATCTAGTTTTATCGTCACCAATAAAATCAAGCGACCTACCTAAGACGAGACGGGCAGCCTCATAGTCTTTCTTCGGTCTTGCTTCGGATGGGGTTTACATTGCCACCTCTGTTACCAGAGATGCGGTAGTCTCTTACACTGCCCTTCCAACCTTACCAAGGAAACCTTGGCGGTATATTTCTGTTGCACTTTCCTTAGGATCACTCCCACCTGACGTTATCAGGCATCCTGCCCTATGAAGCCCGGACTTTCCTCACCTGCTGCCTTTCGGCAAATGCAGCTGCGAACACTTATCGCACTCAAAGATTGATTTGTTTATATAAATATAATTCACTTTACTTAGATTTTTTAATATATCTCCAATTCTAATAAAAACTCTTTCGTAAAATCTTTTTATCTAATACTATATTACACCAATAAATCAAATTTATCCTTGTAGGTTATCTACACCATGTTTTAATTGAGGATAAAGTTTTTTCAAAGCTTCCATTACTCCCATTTCTTTCTTTGGAAGATTTACTATTATAGAACTATTTCTAATTCCAGCTACACCTCTATTTAATACAAGCCTTTGTTTTTCATTTAAACTTCTAATAGCTTCCGGAATACCTGGAAGTTGTTTATCTATCACATCTAATGTAGCTTCCGGTGTAATATCTGCAGGATTGCAACCAGAACCACAGATGGTAAGAACTAAATCTGCCATTTTCTCATCAACAAGTCTTCCCAATATATCTGATATTACTTGTCTATCACTTGGAATTGTTTCAAAAAATGTAATATCATCACCATTTGCACCTATAAATTCTTCAACTTTTTCTTTAAAAGGGCATGGTAATTTTTTTAAATAATATTCTGTGTTTGTAACTACAACTGCTACTTTCATTTTATCCTCCTTGTATTTCCATAACTGTAAATTATAGAAATAAATCTAAAGAAAAGTGCTAGATTTTTTCTTATATTGTTCTTCCTATAAAGCATCTGCTGCTTAGAACATCAAAGAAAAATACATTAGCTTTTCTTCTGTTACTCTTCCCAAGGTTTAGCCATATGCTCTGAACGTGGTATTCTTGTCATAAGTTCAAGAACTGCTTCTCTTGGATTCTTACCTTCAAATAAGATTTTATTTACTTGTTCAATTATAGGTAAAGTAAGACCATGTTTTTTGCCTAGTGCCATTGCAGCTTTTGCTGAATAAACTCCTTCAACAATCATCTTTACCTCATCCATAGCTTCCTGATAAGACTTGCCTTGACCAATAAGAAAACCGGCTTTTCTATTACGACTGTGAACTGAATCACAAGTAACGATTAAATCTCCCATACCTGATAATCCATAAAATGTTTCAGAAGAACCACCTTCCGCAACTCCAAGAGCTGCTATTTCTTTAATACCTCTTGTAATTAAAGCTGCTTTAGTATTATCTCCATATCCTAAACCATCAGACATACCTGCTGCAAGAGCAATAACATTCTTTAAAGAACCACCTAATTCCATACCTACCATATCAGGGCTTGTATATACTCTAAATACTCTACTTGTAAATATTTCTTGAAGATATGTAGCTGTTTTTTCTGATTTAGCACCGATACATACAGCTGTTGGAATTTCTCTTGCAACTTCTTCCGCATGACTTGGACCTGAAAGACAAGTTACATCAGCATTTGGAATCTCTTCTAGTATCTGCTCTGAAAGTCTCATCTGGGTACTTTCTTCAATCCCCTTAGCCACATCTACAATAATCTGTCCATCAGTAATAAATGGTGCCATCTTCTTAGCAGTACTTCTTGTAAATGGAGACGGAACTGCAGTAACCAGTACATCATACCCCTTACATGAACTTTCAAGTTCTGTAGTAAAGTTGATTTCTTTTGGAATGTGTATTCCGGGAAGTTTTGATGGATTTTCATGAGTATCATTTATAAGATTAACCTCATTCTCATCAATAGACCAAACATTAACCTTATGTCCATTATTATGTAATAATAACGCAAGAGCAGTTCCCCAACTTCCTGCACCTAGAATACTTATATTTGCCATGATAATTCTCCTCTCAAATCAAACAATTTTAATATTTGCAAAAATGATTTTCTAAATATATAAAACTTGTAATCAACTAGGGTTATTTATTCTTTTTACCTAGTGAAAGCTTGTTTTCCTTATGATGAATTAATCTATTTATATTTCCCCGATGTCTAAATAAAGCTAATCCAACAAAAACACAAACTACTATATAGTATTCTATCATATGTCCCGAATTTATATCAAGGTTTCCACATATTCCTTTAACAATTGTTATTATCAAATATGTAATAACTAAAAGAATGGAACCTAGAGACACATATCTTGTAAGAGCAACAGTTCCTATAAAAATAATACCGCAAATTAATATTGAAATTGGGTCAAGAGTCGCAAGAATAACTCCACCTGTTGCAGCTATTCCCTTTCCCCCTTTAAAGTGCAAATAAAATGGGAAATTATGTCCCAATACAACACCTAAACCTGTATACAAAGATATAAGTTCATAAGGCATAGGATTTTTAATAAACATATTAAAAATTAAGTGAGCAACAACAATTGCTAATACTGTCTTAAGTATATCCCCCAACAATGTGGTTACACCAGCTTTAAGTCCCATAGTTCTAAGGGCATTAGTAGAGCCTGCGTTACCGCTACCGGCTTTTCTAATGTCTACATTATGAAGTTTTCCATAAATATAACCTGTCTGAATAAGACCAAAAGCATAACCAATTACTAAACATAACACTCTGTCCATGACACTACTTTTCCTTTCTCTCCCTTACTAAAAGTCTTAGAGAAGTCCCCTTAAATCCAAATGTATCACGTATTTTGTTTTCTAAATATCTAAGATAAGTAAAATGCATTAACTTTTTATTATTTACAAAGAATACAAAAGTTGGTGGTTTAACTGCCACTTGAGTTGCATAATATATCTTAAGTCTCTTTCCTTTATCTGATGGTGGCTGATGCATAGCTGTTGCTTCCATAACAATTTCATTAAGGACACCAGTTTGAATTCTAAGAGTTTGATTCTCCATTACCATATCTATTTTATCATAAAGTTTATTTAATCTTTGCCCTGTTTTAGCACTTACAAATACTATTTCAGCATAGCTTAAATAAGAAAGAACTGTTCGTATTTTATTTTCAAATTCTTTAGTAGTTTTATTGTCTTTTTCAATGGTATCCCATTTATTTACAACAATAATTATACCCTTTCCTCTTTCATGAGCAATTCCGGCAATTTTCGCATCTTGTTCTGTAATACCTTCTTCTGCATCAATTACCATAAGTGCCACATCACTTCGCTCCACTGCTGCAACAGCACGAATAATACTAAATCTTTCAATTTCTTCTTTAATTTTACTTTTTCTTCGAAGTCCTGCTGTATCTATGAAAACATATTCTTTTCCATGGTATTTGACTGTGGTATCTATTGCATCACGAGTTGTACCTGCAATATTTGAAACTATAAGTCTACTTTCACCTAGAAGTTTATTAATAATTGAAGATTTTCCTACGTTAGGCTTACCAATAATTGAAATCCTTGGTCTTTCATCTTCCTCTTCTTCAAGATTTTGTTCTGGAAAGTACTTAATAACTTCATCTAACATATCACCAATACCCAACTTCTGCATTGCTGATATTGAAATAGGATCTCCAATACCCAGATTATAAAATTCATATACGTCTGGATTAAGTTTAGACATATCATCTACTTTATTTACTACAAGAACTACCGGCTTCTTACTTCTTCTAAGCATGTCTGAAACCTTGCTATCAGAATCCACTAAGCCTTGTCTAACATCTGTTATAAATATAATTACATCTGCTGTTTCTATAGCAATCTCAGCTTGTTCTCTCATTTGTGAAAGAATAATATCTGTAGAATCTGGCTCAATACCACCGGTATCAATTAAAGTAAATTGCTTGTCAAGCCATGTACAATCTGCATATATTCTATCTCGTGTTACTCCTGGGGTATCTTTTACAATTGAGATACGTTGCCCAGCTATTACATTAAATAGCGTAGATTTTCCAACATTTGGTCTTCCAACTACGGCTACTATTGGTTTGCTCATATTGCCTCCATTATCACTATGTTTTACTATATCTTTTCAAAAAAATCATCTAGAAGATTTAAATAGTTTTTTACTATCTTTTGTTATAAAGTCTATTTATACAAATAAAATTACAATATATTAAAGTTTTGATTTAATCTAATGCATTATGCTATACAAAATAAACTTATATTGTTTATTCTCTTAAAATGTACTACTATCCAATATACTTCTAACAAATAGCTCTCCATTTGCTTCTACAATTTTAACATCAACATTCAAGGTTTTAATTATATCATCTTTAGATATATCATCAAGTAAAACTTCTTCTCCAAATCTAAACATATTAATTGGCAGAAGTAATCTTTCTCCTAAATCTTTATCTTTTAGTTGGGTAATTAAATCTTTTCCCGTAATAAGTCCTGAAACAGTAATAGTCTCTCCGAAAAACTCATTTTTAATTGGATATACCTTTATTTGCAAATGGGGATATAACTCTTCGATTGCATCAGTTACCTTTTTTATATAAGGATAGGCTAAATATCCAGTTCCAAGGGAAATGATCTTCTTTTCTTTTAAATTTAATGTGTTTAAACTATCATTATCTTTTTCTATTTTATCTATAACTTCTTCTTGTTTCAACAGGTTGCTTTCAATTTCATCTTCCTCTTTCCCATCTAACTTTGATATATAAGAAAATGCTTCATCTAGGAATGATCTCATCATACCTACCCCATTTTCAATCTGAAGATATCCATCATATCTATCTTCCCTTGGCAAATCCATACTTGCAAGAGAATACCATTCATCTCCAAGGAAAACAAAATGACTGCCATTCTTTTCATGAAATTCATCTTGAAATTTAGTAACAGTCTCTATAATCTTTATAGCATCTTCCTTAGTAAAAGGATTAATTGGGTATAATCCCTCTCTAAATTTCGTTATTCCAACAGGCACTATTGAAACACTTTGCAAATATGGGAAGTATCTGCCCAAATCATTAATTGAACGTTCTAATTCTTCTCCATCATTTACACCCTTAACAAGTACAATTTGACCATTCATGGTTATACCTGCATCATAAAGTTTATCAACCTTTTTAAGGGCTTCTCCGGCAAATCTATTATGTAACATTTGATTTCTAAGTTCTGGATTGGTTGTATGAAAAGAAATATTAATTGGCTCCATATGGAATTTAATAATTCTATCAATATCTTTATCCTTCATATTGGTCAGAGTAATATAATTGCCAGATAGGAAAGAAAGTCTTGAATCATCATCTTTAAAATATAAAGTGTCTCTCATACCTTTAGGCATCTGGTCAATAAAACAGAAAATGCAATTATTTGTACAAGACCTATAATCATCCATAAGTCCTTCAGTAAATTCTAAACCAATATCTTCATTTTCATCCTTATCAATCTCTAATTCCCATTCTTCACCACTTGGCTTTTTAACAAGAAGAATGACATTTTCATCATAAGTTAAATATTGATAGTCGAAAACATCTTCTATCTTATGACCATTAACCTCAAGAAGAATATCCCCCGGTTCAATGCCCATCTCTTCACCAATGCTATCTTCTATTACATTTTTTATTATATGTTCAACCATACTGTTTCCTTAAATTTCAAATAATAACAATTACTCAATATGAAAAGGTGCTTCACTTGAGATAATCTCTACTTTAACATCCTGTAATTTTGTTTCAAGATATCCTTTAACATCTTCCATAAATATCTTCTCAATTCCATAATGACCGGCATCTATAACACTTAATTCTTTCTCGATAGAATCCAAACCATCATGATGACCTATATCTCCTGTAATAAGTAGGTCTGCACCCTTTTCTACAGCTACATCTACCATACTTTTCCCTGAACCGGGACTTATGGCAACTCTTTTTACCGGTTTATTCTTATCTCCGAAAACCGTTAAAGATGGCAAATGAAAAGCCTTTTTTACAACTTCCGTATATTCACCTAAAGTTGTAGTTTCTTTTAAATCTCCAACTTCACCAATACCAATAGCTTCATCTAATTCTCCGTGAGTTATCTCTAAAACATCCGAATTAGGTAAGCCTAAGATTTTAGCAGCTAATTTACCCATTCCATATTGATCATAATTGGTGTGCATGGCAATATATGAAATATTATTTGAAAGTATCTTTATAATTCTATTTCCAATATAATCATCACAAGTTATCTTGTTCACTGGGCTAAATAATAAAGGGTGATGGGTAATAAGTAAATTACAGTCTTCATCTATAGATTTATTTATCACTTCACTAGTTGCATCTAAAGAAATCACAATTTTCTTTACATCTTTTTCCATGTCGCCTAAAAGAAGTCCTACATTATCCCAAGAAAGTGCAGAAGAAAAATGATACTCTTCATCTAAAATACTATATATTTCTTTTACTTTCATAATTCTCCTTCTCCTCAAAATATTCAATAATAGTAATATCACTCTAATTAATTATTTAACTAAATTCTATGTATTATTTAACTATAATTTTGTTTTAAAAATACAGTCTTAAATCCATATCTATAATAATCATCTCATAGAACTGTTTTTATTACTATAGCAACTAAAGTAATTCATCAATCGTCTCATCAAGTAAAGTTAAATATCCTCTTACTTCAACTAGTCTTTTTTCGTTTCGATTATATACATCATTATAAACATCTGAATTATTTTTTTTCATCTGATTTTCTAGTTGTTTTAATATTCCAAGATAAATACGTTTTTCATTTTGAAGATATTCTAAAAGAGTTTTATCTTTCTTTTTTAAAAGTATTCTTCCAAAATGCTTTTCCTTAAGAGATAATTCTTCTTCTAACCCAATCTGATATTTCATGATGAAATAATACTTTTCGCTATCAAAAACAATTTTCTCATCTATAACTTTAAAGCCTAAATCTCTCATTGTTTCACGAAATTTATCTATTTCAGATTGAGGGCTAACAATTAAATACTTTAAGGATTTTGCTATATTTATATTCTCTCTTATTATATTTGCAACTAAAGAGCCACCCATGCCGGCAATTACTGCACAATCAACTTCTCCAATATTTAGTTTCTCAAATCCGTTAGACAACCTTGTTTCGATTTTATCTGTAAGATTATTCTCTTCAATGTTTTTATTTGCACTTAAAAGAGGTCCTTTATTTATATCCATTGCAATAACTTTGTTGGAAATATTGTTAGAAACTAGATAAATTGGTAATAAGCCATGGTCAGTGCCTATGTCTGCAACATTGTCTCCTCTATTAACCAAAGAAGCAATATTAGTTAGTCTAGTTGATAATTTTAGCATTGTTCAAATCCCTTTATTTTGCTGAGCCAGATAAAATCGGATAAACACCTTTTACTTTGCTCTACCAGAGTAAAATCGTCGAAACTGTCACTGGCAGTTTCTCTCTTCGATTTTACTCATCCAAGTAATCTCTTAATTTTCTACTTCTGCTTGGATGACGGAGTTTTCTAAGAGCTTTAGCTTCAATCTGTCTAATACGCTCTCTTGTGACTTCAAATTCTTTTCCTACTTCTTCTAAAGTTCTTGCACGTCCATCATTCATACCGAAACGAAGTCTTAGTACTTTCTGTTCTCTTTCAGTTAAAGTATCTAGTACTTCATCAAGTTGCTCTTTTAATAGAGCTGAAGCTGCTGCTTCTGCCGGAACAGGAACATTATCATCTTGAATAAAATCACCTAAGTGACTATCTTCTTCCTCACCAATTGGTGTTTCTAAAGAAACAGGCTCTTGAGAAATCTTAAGTATCTCTCGAACTTTTTCAACAGACATATCTGTCTTAGCAGCAATCTCTTCCGGAGATGGCTCACGTCCTAATTCTTGAAGAAGTTGTCTTGAAATACGTACTAATTTATTAATAGTTTCTACCATATGAACAGGAATACGAATTGTTCTAGCCTGATCAGCTATAGCTCTTGTTATGGCTTGTTTAATCCACCATGTTGCATAAGTCGAAAACTTAAATCCTTTTTCATAATCAAATTTTTCAACCGCTTTGATTAATCCCAAATTTCCTTCTTGAATAAGATCTAAGAAAAGCATACCTCTTCCCACATATCTTTTAGCAATACTAACAACAAGACGAAGATTAGCTTCTGCGAGACGTTTCTTAGCTTCCACATCTCCATTTTGCATCCTTTTAGCAAGTTCAATTTCTTCATCTTGAGAAAGAAGGGCAACTTTACCAATTTCTTTAAGATACATTCTTACAGGATCATCAATACTGATGCCTTCAGGAGCTGATAAATCTGCTTTTTCCAGATCAATTTCTTCAACTTCACTTTTATCAATTAAGTCCTCATCTTCAACTTCAAGTTCTTCAATTTCAAGTTCAATATCATCACCTTTAACATTTACTCGAAGAACATCTATGTTCTTGCTTTCGAGGAAATCAAATACCGCTTCCATTTTATTTGAATCTAATGGAATATCTTTTAATACATCTTCAATTTCATCTAATTCAAGTACATTTTTTCTGCTTTTCCCAAGTTCTACTAATTCGTTAAGCTTAGTTTTAAACTCAACAACATTTAATTCATCATCTGCATCTTTTCCATCACCAGCAGTGGCTTCTTCAATTAATTCATCAATATCATCAAGATTTAGTAATTTATAGTCTTTTAAACTTTCTGCTTCTTTACTGGTAGTTTTCTTTTTTGAAGATTTCTTTGCCGGTTTTTTTGTAGTTTCTTCTTCTTTAGAAACTTCTTTTTTCTTGGCTGTACTTTTAGCCTTAATAGCTTTTTCTGAAGTTTTAGCTTCCTTTGCTGCATCTACAGTTTCATCAATCTTATTAATATCTTCTACTTTTTTCTTTGCCATTCTTAATCTCCTATGTTTATAAATTTATATATACACCATTACGACGTAATTTCTCTAACTTTTGAACTATCTCCAAATCTTTCTGTATAGAATTTATGCTTCCATCAACACTATCTCTTTCTCTTTCAATACTCATTTCTTTAAGCTTAATAATAGTGTCTTCTAAAGCTTTTTTCTTTTTTTCTACTGTTTCAAATTCTTCAAGTCTTGCACTAAGCATTGCAGCAACTTGTTTTTCTTTTTCTTCATCATCTGAAAAACCAGTAAGTATCTTAGGAATATTTAATTTGCCCTCTTCTAACTGGGTATAGACTATATTTGCAACATCCCTAAATATACCTTCTTCAAAATCTTTTATGTTTACATAAGATTTTATTTGAGGGAATAATTCAGGATTTTCAATTAACCAAGTAAGCAAAATTTCTTCTGCCTTTTTCCCCGATGCTTTTAAAATCTCACCTGTAGCCTTTGTGCTTCTATACCGTCTTTTCTCTTTAGCTTGGTCTAAAGAAATAGCTTGCTTTCTTACAAGGGTTCGAAAAGCTTTTTCATCAACATTATAATGCCTTGCGACTTCACTTATATATTCGTTTCTTTCAATCTCTTCATCAAATAAAGTAAGTCTATTAGCAGCTTCTTTGAGAAACTGGGTTTTTCCATCTGCAGAATTCATATCATAGTCAGTTTCAAGAGTTGCAAGGGTAAACATAAATCCATTCCTTGCCTTATCTACTATCTCTTCAAAAGCCTCTGCTCCACGAGCTTTAATAAATTCATCCGGGTCTTTAAATGGTGTCATCCGAATAACTCTTGCATTTATTCCTAGGTTTTTCAAAATACCATAGGCTCGTACCGCAGCCTTGGTTCCTGCCCCATCACTATCATAGGTTAGATATACATCTTTCTTATATCTTTTAATTAAATTAGCATGTCCTTCTGTAAGAGAAGTTCCCAGAGAAGCGATTGCATTATCAAAACCAGCTTGATGAAGAGCAATTACATCCATATATCCCTCACAGAGAAGAAAGTAATCTCTTTTAGTTTTCTTGGCAATATTTAAAGCATAGAGATTT
This sequence comes from Lachnospiraceae bacterium, assembly GCA_031263035.1. Classification (GTDB taxonomy): domain Bacteria; phylum Bacillota; class Clostridia; order Lachnospirales; family Lachnospiraceae; genus JAISGP01. The sequence goes on from JAISGP010000004.1 coordinate 16,868, forward strand.
CTACTTTTATCAAATATTTGGCTTTCCGGAGAGTTTTTATATTTAGGCATGCCATCGCCCATAACTCGTCCACCAAATCCAATAACATGACTATTTACATCCATAATTGGAAACATAACTCTATTCCAGAAGAAATCCTTTATTCCATAACGCTCATCGTGAGAAAATAATCCTGATTTTAAAAGTATCTCATCTGAAAAGCTTTCTTTTCCTGAACTATCTTTAATATTCTTCAGATACTTATATAACATCTGGCTTCCTTTAGGTGAATAGCCTAATCCGAATTTCTGAATAGTTTCATAGGTTAATGCTCTCTTAGTAAAATAATCATATGGGTTAGGATTGGCTTTAAGTAAACCATCTTTATATTCTTTTAAAACTATAAAATAAAACTTTGCAGCTTCTTTGTATATTTTAAGAATAATATCTCTTTCATTTTGGGCTTTTTTTTCATTTGCACTAAGATTAACTTCTGGTAAAGCCACTCCTGCCCTATCAGCAAGTATCTTTATGGCTTCTACAAATGTTAAATTCTCATATTTCATAAGAAAAGATATGACATTGCCACCTTCTCCACAACCGAAGCAGTGGAAAATCTGCTTATTTCTAGACACAGAAAAAGATGGGGTCTTCTCATTATGAAATGGACAAAGCCCCATATAATTACTTCCGCTATGTTTTAAATTCACATATGATGAAATAAAATCTACTATATCAATTCTAGAAATTATCTCTTCAACTATCTCTTCCGGTATGTACATAACTCTCCAAATGAATACTTATTAAAATTGCCTCTGTATATATAATACAAGAGGCAGTCTTAATTTCCTTTATTTTATTAAGTATTTTTTGTGAACGTTGATGATACACTTTATATTTTATTATTTTACATTCCTAGTATCTCCAAGCTTTAGGGATAAAGATATCTTTATAGGTTTTTATTGCAAATGTATCTGTCATTCCTGCAATATAATCGCAAACAGCAGGCTCTATTCCTTCTTGATATACTGTTTGCAAATATAATGTAGGTAACATCTCTGTATGGGCTTCAAAATATTTATATAATGCCTTTATTATACTTTTAGCTTTCTTTTCTTCAGACTTAGCCTTAGGATTAGTATATACATTTTGAAAAAGATATTGTCTAATCCCATACATAGCCTCATAGACTTCATTTCTCATCTTTATTTCTGGCTTATCTAGGCTAGAATAAATAATATTATGAATTAAACTATCTAGCCTTTCTTTTCTCGTATATCCAATAGCATCTGTATACATTCTAGGAATATCTGATGGATTAAGAATTCCTCCTCTAATGGCATCATCTATATCATGATTAATATAAGCAATCTTATCTGAAATCTGAACTACTTGACCTTCTAATGTGGCAGGTTTACCAGATGTTTTATGATTAAGTATTCCATCTCTTACTTCAAATGATAGATTTAATCCTTCCCCGTCTCTTTCAATCTTATCCACTACTCTTAGGCTTTGCTCATTATGTCTAAAACCAGTAGAACTAATTTCATTTAAAACCCTTTCCCCAGCATGTCCAAAAGGAGTATGCCCTAGATCATGACCTAAAGCTATAGCTTCCGTCAAGTCTTCATTTAACCCAATAGCCTTACTAATAGTTCTTGCAATTTGCGAAACCTCAAGAGTATGTGTCATTCTTGTACGATAATGATCTCCATCAGGAAATAGAAAAACTTGAGTTTTCTGCTTTAATCTGCGAAAAGATTTGCAATGAAGAATTCTGTCCCTATCTCTTTGAAAAATTGTTCTCATATCACAAGGCTCTTCAAATCTAACTCTACCCTTACTATTTTTCGATAGTGATGCGTATTTACTTAATATCTTCTCTTCCTTTTCCTCTAACTGCTCCCTAATATTCATCGTAGCTCCCTTTTAATTATTCGTATAAATCAAAAATTTAAATCTTATCACTAATAGTATATCTAGAAATTATTTTATTATATAATTCTAAGCAAACTCTATATTTTTAAATAAAATAATTACAAATAAATATCCTAACAAACATTTAAAATTTATCCAAAAAAATATCTCAATTATCAATTCATTATAATATTTTTAATCACTCTATACTTCCTAACTATTAACAACTTGATTATACTATAAAACATTAGATTTTGAAAATATAATACAAATTAAAACATCACTAATTAACGAAATAATATATTTTTATTTATTAGGAATAAACAGACTTCTCTCATAATTTTTAGATTAATTCATACAACTATTTGCAAAAAACCCTTTGACAAGTCTAGGGTTTTATAGTATTATAATGTTCGTTGATAAAACACATGCGACAGTGGCTCAGCTGGTAGAGTACGACCTTGCCAAGGTCGGGGTCGCGGGTTCGAACCCCGTCTGTCGCTTTTTTTATTGCAGTCAAACCTAGTAAAACCTGGACAAAGCCCTTGATTTTACTAGGTTTTTTTTATAATTATTCTTCAAAAATGAAATCATCACCAAATACTTCTGGTTCATACAACTCTCCTTCTTTAAACTCGGAATAAATATCTCCAATTTTAGGAATTACTATCATACTTCCATCATCTTCCAAGAAAATATCATATTCTTCATTAGGTTTTTTCTTAAAACTTGCTGGAATTAATAGCATGACTGAATTACATTGTTTAATCGTTTTAGTTGTCATAATTCATTCCCTCATTTCGTTTAAAATAAAAGAGAGGTGAATATAATCATCTCTCTAGTTATCTAGTATACCTTAATTGTAAATTATACAAGTGTAATTTTCACCTTTTTCCCTAAAGCTCGAGCTATAGAAAAAATTGTTGAAAGCTTTGGATCTGTTTGTCCATTTTCTAATCTAACAACAGTAGATTGTGGCTTATTCATTTTTTTTGCTAACTCCCTTTGACTAAAACCTTTTTCTTCTCTAGCTTTCATAAGACTATATTCTAATTCTAATTTCACCTTTTCTTCATTAAACGTTATATCAAAATTAGGGTCTTGCTTTCTATATTTATCAATCATTTCATCTGTCCAACTCATATTATTTCCTCCTATGAATATTTAAAAATAAATTTCTTATCTTTTTACCTTTTTTTCCCTTAATGGTGTTTTGTCCGTTTTCTTTGTAAAACCATGAGTTATAAAATATCTATTGTTTTCGAAATGAAAATACATTCCTCTTTGAATATTACTCCCTTGTTTTGATCGTAATTCAAACAAATTAGTATCAATTTTTTTAGCCCATTGCATTTTAATTGCTTCTTGTATACCAAGTTCCTCAACAGTGTCAATAAGTGCAAGTAATTTTTCACCATCTTTTACTGGTAAAGACATTAAAAAGTCCTGAAACTCGCTTGTTCCATCTTCTCTTTTTACTGGCTCAAACTTTATCAATTTATTATTCATATCATAATGATAGCACGCACGCTCTCCTTTGTCAATTATTCTTACTGTTATTTTATAGCTTATTTTTTATAGTATATTATATTGCAAGATATGCTTTTCTTATTTTCAAATCGTATTCGCTTAATTTTTCACCATAATTATACAATTGAGTGCTTATCTCACTATCTTTATTAATATTGAAATAGCTAGCTATATCAGCTACATCATTCGCCAGCCATTCTAATTCTCGTCTTACATTACCTACTATTAGTTGCAAATAATTTTTATTTATGTCTGAATTAAAATCAATCCCCATATTTTCCTCTAACCTTTGAGGATGGATCCAATTTGAAGGTTCATCATAATTAGAAAAATAAACTATTTCATCAAAATACTCATCGCTTAAATCTTTTGTTGTTTTTCCACTTGCCAATTCGTACCACACTTGAGTTATTCTACTTGATGTACTATCTTTTACATTTTTCTTAGACTTATGTTTAAGATAATCAATTATTCTTCTACCTTCTTCTGAAAAAAGGCTACCAATCGCTTCATGAGAACCATTAATTACCCTATCCCATTTAATAGTAGTCTCGAAATCTCTTTTTTTCCAATATAATTCAAGAAAATTTTCTTTATTATTAGAACTACAATATGACTGAAATGCAATCTGTAATTCAAAAATAATTCGCTGAAGGCCAATGATACTATCTACAATATTATTTTCTAGAAGAAAGCATATTGTATTTATTTTCAAATTAATATTACCAACTAACAAAAAAATAAATTTATTTTTATCCTTCTCGATTTCTAAATCATCTAAAGCTATCTCCATTAAACTATTTAACTGTATTTTCGTTTCTTCAAATAAAGAACGGTAACTCGGAAATTTAATATCCATTAATTTTCACTCCTTTACATGTAATAAATACTTTTTTTACTTATTTTTTCATAAACGTTTAAAGAAATAACTTTTTTAACTATTTCTTAGTTGTTATAACATAATTCGGTGGGAACTTCAGTGTTTATAATATACTATTGATAATAATATTTCAAAATAAATTCAATTTTTCTTATTGCTTATTTTATTTAATCTATCCACGCCCAAGCAAAAAGAGGGGTCATCCCCCTCTTAACAGTCCATATAATAATTATAGTTCCATTTTATATTCGGAATATTTATACCATATTCCTTAGCTCTTTTTTCTATTGCTTTCTTTTTTTTGTCACTTTCCATCGAATTTATTGTATTTGCAACACCGGATACAACTTTTTCAAATATATTTCCTGAAATACCTACTGCCATTTCATCATCTTTCCAGCCGGTTCTATGCCTTGTACCAATACATAAGGTTGAAATATTTATCCCTTTAGTATTCATCGGCTCTACTGTACATTCTCTACATATCCCTTGATTTCCAGCTATACTTACATTCTCTATTTGACCAAAATAATATGAGTAACCTTGCACAATTCTCATAATATTATATGGATTAGTAACAATAATAATCACATCTGGAACTTCTTCAAAATCTTTAAGTGGAGCTAACTTTATACCATAATATTCTTTTTTAATATCAGGAATTCTATCCCTTAATTCCTTACTTATGTCAGGATTATCATAGAGACCAAGCCTTGTCCAATTCTCTCCACTTTTGTTTTTTAAATCATTTTTTTCAAATCCAAGAGAAATAGCCGCACTACGACATTTTATATCTTCATTTTTCATTTTAATGGAATGTCCGTTACTAGCTGCTGCCACTATTTGACAATAATTTGCAGGCCTTAGTAACTCTTTAGCTTTTATATCATTCCATTGATTTGCACTATCTATAAATTTAATACCTACTATTTCTCGATTTAACTCTAGAAGAGTGGGTAGCAATTTAATCTGCTTGTTTGTCATTTTCATAAAATTCAAATACTCCTGGAAATGCTTTATTTATTTTATCTTGGACAGTTTTATCTTTAAAACATTTTGCAAATGCTACTGCCCAATCTGAATTAACATTTTCCTTTTTAACTATAACACCCATTGGATACTTAATCATCTGAGTATCTCTTGCTAAATATTTAGTTGGATCAAGTCCTGCGTTAGACATATGTGTAAAGAACACACAGGCAGCATCCATATCTTTAAGTGCAGTTACTGTTTGTGCCTGATCCATATCAACGATTTTTAAATTCTTTGGATTAGAAGTAATATCTGCTATAGTTGCAGTTTTTACATCTTTATTAATCTTAATCAATCCATTTTCTTCTAAAATTCTTAAGGCTATGTTCATATTCATTGCATCATTCATTATTGCAATTTTGCCACCATTAGGTATATCTTTTATATTTTTATACTTATCTGAATATAGTCCAATTCCAGTATAATATCCATATGGCTTCACCATTTGCAAATCTGCATTATTGCTAGAATCAAAACTTTTAACATATTCTCTATGTTGACCGAGTGCCATATCAACTTCCTTACTGTTACAAGCTTCAAGTACTACTGGATTTGCATCAAACATTACAAATTTAGTTTTAAATCCTTCCTTTTCAAATACAGGCTTAATCGCTTCATAAGTCACTTCCGATATTGAAGTTCCTCCAATAGTAATTGTCTTTTTACTACTTTCATCTTTCTTCTCTGTCTTTGCCTGTCCACATCCAACTAAACTTAGGCTCATACCTAAAACTAACCCAATAGAAATAACCTTCTTTAACATACTTCTTTTCATAACTCTTTGTATGGTGTTTACCCCACCATACTCTCCTTCCTTATTTTAATTTGTCATATATTATTTTCGCCAACCCTTGAATGAGTAAAACGATAACAATCAAAATCGCAACTACAAAATACATAATTGCATTATCAAAACGCTGATAACCATAAGTCAAAGCTACTGCTCCAAGTCCACCAGCTCCCACTGCGCCAGCCATTGCAGACATATTTAGCATATTAATTAACATTATGGTAAAATTGGAAACTAACACCGGTAGTGCTTCTACAAAAAGTACTTTTGAAACTATTTGCAAATTAGAAGCCCCTACAGATTTTGCCATTAAAACCAAATCGCTATCAACAGTTTGAAGAGCATTTTCTGTCATTCTTGTTGCAAATGGAGTACAACCAATAGTTATTGCAAATATTGCTGCGTTTGCACCAATTGAAGTTCCAATAACAATTCTTGTAAGTGGAATTAATGCCACAATTAAAATCATTGTTGGAAATGCTCTAATAACATCAGTAATCTTCCCTAAAATAAAATGAATAACCTTGTTAGGCAATAAACCCTTTTCATCTGTTAAAATTAGAACTGTACCAAATATCATTCCAAATATTATAGACAAAATGGCTGAAACAAAAATCATTTCTAACGTTGTCCATATGGCTGGAACAATAACAGTTGGTAAATATTCTATAAGTCTCGAACCTTGACCCATGTAAAACTCTCCTACTTCCCATAATTTATTTTATTCTCTTTTAAAATTCCTACTACCGTCTCATATTCTTCTTGTGGAATTTTTATAATTGAGTAATCTTCTTTCTCGCCTAAATTTTCTTCCCCAGTCAAATTACGAAGATATATGGAATTTTCATTAAATATATCCTCTACCTTTCCCATTTCTGCAATTGAACCGCCCTCTATAATTGCCATTCTATGGCAAATAGATTTAACAACTCTCATTTCATGGGTAACTACAACTATCGTTATATTATATTTTTCATTTAAAGTTTTTAATAATTCAAGTATTGAATTAGTTGTTTTGGGATCCAAAGCTGAAGTACATTCATCACATAAAAGATACTTAGGATTTAATATTAAAGCTCTAGCGATTCCTACTCTTTGCTTTTGCCCACCTGATAAATTCTTTGGTCTTTCCTGCAACTTATCTTCAATTCCAACAACTTTAGCTAACTCTGTAACCTTCTTCTTAATCTCTTCCTTTGAATAACCCCAGCATCTAAGTGGAAATGATATATTTTGAAAAACCGTTTCTCTTTCTATTAAAGAAAAGTTTTGAAAAACCATACCCATATTTTTTCTAAATTCTCTAAGTTTCTTAGATTTTAGATTTTTTATATGAATTTCATCAATCTTTATCGAACCCTCTTGCCACTGCTCCAAAAGATTTAAACATCTAAGAAGTGTTGATTTTCCAACACCACTTACACCTACAACCCCAAAGATTTCACCATCATTAATCTTAAGATTAATATTATCTAAAACCTTAACTTCCCTATATCTTTTAACTAAACCCTCAATCTCTATCATACCCTAATATTCCTTTAAATCTTTTTACGACCTATAACCGTCCACCTTAATGCAAATCTAGACTATTTGCATTTACTCAAATAGTCATTCTATTATCTTTAGCAATGATTTTCAAATTGATTTTTTCTATATTACTATAGAAAAAAGTTATAACTATAGAATACCCAACAGTGCTATCCTCAATTCGCAAAAAAAAGGACTAGGAAAACCCTAACCCTTTTCATTTGATTTTATTCTACAATTAAGTTATAAGCACTTATCTTCTTTATTTTCAAGGAAACAAGTATCGAACATATCCAAGAAAATAGTATTAAGAATATTCCTAAAATTAATGTGCCAATTATTGTAGGATCCATATTAATTGATTTAATTCCCATAGTTCCTACGATAGTTTCCATAAATGGTACAATACCAATAATTCCCAGAATACTTCCTATTACTACTCCAACAATAACCGTTGGTATATATGTTAAACTCATCTGATTAACTAATTGCCATGTTGTAAATCCAAAGGCTTTCTGTATTCCAAGCTTCTGTCTCTTAGCTCTAATAGATGTTTTCAAAATCATATAAAGTACCAGAATGATTACTACACAGGTTATGGCTACAATTATTGATGTTATAATAAGCATCATGTCTCCATATACAGATAGTTGAGCATCTGCCATTTCTACAAAGTTATTTATATTATCTATATCTGCCTTAAATTTTGATTTTAGTGTATTAACAACACTTTTGGCATCCTTAGCATCATCTAAATAAATATATATTTCTTTTAATTCCAAATTACTCTTTATTCTTTTTAATCCATTAATAGTAGCCAATACTTCATTTCCATTATTATTCATAGATTGAATATAACCTGTAATTATATATTCTTTAGCTCCATCTTCACCAGATAAAGTATATTTGCTACCAATCTTTGTTTTATTACCATCTAAAAGCTTAGCTCCTAAAGCAATTTCGTTATCATGTTTAGGATATTGACCTTTATATAATAAATTACCTTCATATTTAGAAAAATCTGCTGTTCCGGTAAATCTAGCTAATACTCCATTTGCCATAACAGTCATATCTCTATTATAAAAAGATTTTCTAACCCTATCATCTTTATTAATAAATGACATTATCTCTTCTGCACTCTTAGTAGTTTTAGCAACTAATTGTACATCCGGTGCTTCCCCCGCAACCATTTGCAAAAACTCATCAGTATGGACACCTAAATTATAATATACTGAAACCATAGCTGTTGATGTAAATGTTATACATATTACAATTATTAAAATCATAATTGTTTGAGCTTTTTCTTGGAATAAAGTTTTTAAAGCAACAACTAGTGGTAATGGTCCTTTTGTTTTGTTTAATGGAAAATAATTTTTCTTAAAATTATGATTGTTTAATCCATTTCTAAGTGCTTTAATTGAAGTTATTTTTCTTACATGTAAAACAGTAATTTGAACTACCAGTAAGATTGAAATAACTACTATTGCAAATGTTAAAAGTGCAATTAATAAATCAAAAGGCTGTTTCCAAGTAATAGCTGATTGCTTTTCAAGTATTTTACTTATAACCGGTAATGTTACATAACTTAATCCAATACCTATTATACTTCCAAAAATTGCCGGTACAACAAATTGTACAGTAACTGAGGTAGAAATTTGCTTGGTTTTATATCCAATTGCTTTTAATACTCCAATATTAGTCATGCCATCTTCTATAGTATTTTTAACTCTAAATCTTATAAATATTAAGCAAACTATTACGATGAGTAGTGAAAATGCTACTAATATCATGGCAATAACATTAGGCATCATCATTCTTCCATTAATTAGAGTTGAATAATCATAAATTTCACTATTAACTCCAATAACATCACCTTTAGTATTAGCTGTACCGTCATCATTATAGAAAAACTTTTTCAAGAAATCATTTGTTAAATCTGATGAAGAATCCGAGTTTTTCATTCTTACACCGATACTTGTGGCTTTAGTATAAGGATATTCTTTAGCTAAATCTTTATATGTACTATCATTTACATAAACTAAGTAAGTGGGTAATGTCATTTGATTAAAGGATGGTTCATCAGTAAATCCTGCAACTGTTAGAGTGTGCTTTTTCTTATTTAAGTTAATTGTAAAATCATCACCAATACTATATCCACCGCCGATTTCAAAAATACTTGGCAAATACACTCTATCATCTTTCAAAGTTATAGCACCTTCAATTGTTTTGGCTATATTTAACTTGGTAGCATTATCTCTATTTGCAAATGTAATATTCATCAAGACTTTAGCACCATTAAATTGAACTTGAGAAGTGCCTGTATATAAAACATCGGTTTTTTCAGATTGAACTACCCCTTTGTAGTTTTTCATATAGGAATACTCTTCTGCTTTATATGCCGAGTTGTTAATAATGGCAACTCCATGATAGGCTTTATTTTTATCCATATATTTATCTACATTAGAACTAAAATTAATAAATAGTAGTAATCCTGTATTCAATAAAATTGCTGATATAATTACAAATATAAATAGAGTAAACATGCTTCCTTTATTTTTTCTTATATTTGCAAAACTTAACATTGAAATTTTACTCATATTACCACCCCATTTCTTCTAAAAATCCAATTAGGGTTTCATTACGTTTTTTATCATTTTCTCCTGTATATTGTGAAAGTCTAAGTTCACCACAGATATTTCCATCTTTTAAATAAATAATTCTATCTGCTCTTCTTGCTGATTTTAAATCATGAGTAACCATTACAACAGTCTGTCCTTCTTTAGCCACATCAGTTAAAATATCTAAAACTGCAGTTCCTGATTCTTGATCTAGGGCACCTGTAGGTTCATCTGCAAATAAAACCACCGGTTCATTAATAAGTGCTCTAACTATTCCGGCTCTTTGAGCTTCTCCACCTGAAATCTGTGCTGGGAATTTATGCCAAGTTACACTAGAAATTTTAATCTTACTAAATAGATTTCTTGCTTTCTTTGCAATTTCTTTTCTATCTTTTGAAGTTAAAAGTCCTGAAACAATAACATTGTCCATAACACTCATATTGTCTAAAAGATATATTTGCTGAAATACAAATCCGCAATGTTTTCTTCTAAATATTGCTAATTCGTTTTCATTCATTTTAACAATGTTTTCTCCATCAACTTCAACCTGTCCTAAGCTAGGCTTATCCATTCCTGATAATGCATAAAGCAATGTAGACTTACCTGCTCCTGACGAACCCATAATAACTGTAAATTCATGTTCTTTAATTTCTAAATCGACATTCTTTAATACGTGTTGCTGAACTCCTTCATGTGAAAATGTCTTACTTAACTTACTTGTTTTAATTATTGTCCTATTTTCCATATAGGTGACCCCCTTCGCAAATCCAAAATATAAGTAACTTTAATCGAAAACTATTTTTCAATTATTATGTTCAAACACATTTAATCTGATATTCACAACTGGAATATTTTATTAAAATCTTTCCACTTTCTCTCAAATATCTTTATTCTTTATGTGTTTTTCATAGCTGTATTCTACAATAGAAAAAAGAGCAAGTCTTTAATCGTTCCTTGCTCAATTCTTAAGTATTCCTTAATTCTTCCATAATTTCATAGCTATTATAACCCGAAGTCCGCCTACATTATCTATTTTGAATTCTCCGCCCATGGTTTCAATAAGAGTTTTAGCTATATATAACCCTAATCCTGATCCTAATTGGCTCTTAGAATTATCACCTCGATAAAACTTATTTGTTAATAAAGGTAATTCTTCTTTTGAAACTCCATTTCCTTCATCTTCTATTTCAAGGATTAAATAATCATCTTCATAATAAGATTTAAGGTGCATTAAAGTATCTGCATATTTGTATGAATTACTAACTATATTTTCAATCACCTCAGTAAATCGCACTTTATCAATACTGACTAGACATTCTGGAATTATAAAATCTTGTATTTTATTTTTATAATCAGCATTTTTAATTATTTCTTTTAGCTCGTTAGAAGAAACTCCCTCAACGCTAACTTCTAATTTCTTTCGCTCCTCCATAGTTGATGTAAATATATCATCAACTAATCCATTAATTCTATCTACTTTTTCGTCAATAATATTTAATTGTTCTATTATGTTATCATCTTTTATTTTTAATTTATTTACATCAATTACAGATTTTATACTGGCAATTGGAGTTCTAATATCATGACTTAGAGAAGCAACAAGTTCTTTTTTAGATTCATTTGCAATACGCTCTTTTTCTCTGGCACTATAAATTTCACTTCTCATAATATCGAAGCTTTCTGTAAATGTACCAAATGCGTTACTTCTATCCATGGGCAGTGGCACATCTAAATTACCTGTAGCAATTCTTTCTGCAAATTTATTCATTTCCTTAAAAGGCTTTAAAACTCTTAGCCATATAATATAAAGAATAATAAGAAATATCACTCCCAATAAAATAGGTATCACACCTACAATAACTCTGTTATCATTCAAAGTTAAATTTCCATTAGCTTTATTTTTATCCATTATCTTATTGGATAGATTATCTACATCTTTACTCTTCAAACTAAAAGTTTCTTGAAAAGATTTAACTATATCATTATAAACAATATTGAATTTTTCATAGTTTTCATCTTCACGGACAATACTTACTAGCAAAATTGTACTGATAATTACTGCTATAATTACTGTAAATGCACTTTTTCTTATCATATTTTCCCCTCATTTTCAAATAAGTATCCAGTACCCCAAACGGTTTTAATAAACTTAGGATTAGCAGGGTCTAATTCTATCTTCTCCCTTAATCTTCTAATATGCACATTCAAAGTTCCATCTCCAGTTATGGAATCCTGCCATACTTTTTCAAAAATCTCATCCTTAGAAATAATCCTTCCAGAATTTCTAGTAAGATATTCTAATAAAGCGTACTCTAATTGAGTGAGGGGTATCTCTTCTCCCTTCATAAAAAGCCTACCTAAATCATAACGCAAACTATAATCATCAAAAATGAATTCATCCTTTTTTTGAGATTTAACATCTTCAGAGGACTTAACATTATCATCTGAAGTCCAGATGCTTTGTCTCCTTAAAGATGCATTTACCTTAGCCAAAAGTACTCCAAGGGAAAACGGTTTCTTTATATAGTCATCTCCACCCACGCCTAAGGCAAGAAGAATATCGTCATCACTATTTCTTGCACTTATAAAGAAAATAGGTGTATTATATTTTTTTCGTATATCTTTGCAAATAGAAAAGCCGGATTCATCACCAAGGTTAACATCTAAAAGAATAATTCTAACGTTATTATTTTCGATAATATCAATTAATTCTTTGCTATTATTAACCCACAATGTATGTAATCCGGACATCTCAAAATATTCTTGAATGTTTCTACCAAGAACCTCTTCATCATCAACTACTATGCAATCAATATCCATTCTTTTCTGTAGATTTGTTTTATCCATAATTCACCCTCATAATTACCCGCTTAAACTTATATCCCTCATATTGACAAAACTTGCTATATATACTAAAATATAGACAAGGAAATCGGAAGTTGAGGTTCCGATTAGCCCTTTAAAATTTTATTTTATAAATAAAATAAACATCCAACTTTTCTAGGGCGGGATGTTTATTTTTTTATGAGTAAATGTATATATGTTAATCCAGCAAATATCACCAGTACTAATGTCAATACGTTTTGTATACTCATCAGCATCACCCTCCTTCATAAAATTAGGGCTAACCGAAACTCACATCCGATCCTCATCTATAAACAGTATACTAACATAATATTAACATAAATGCAACGGCTTTTTCAAACATATGTTCTTGTTTTATAATTAATTTCAAACTTCTTTAAATAACCACTCTATTTGGCTAATTCTTGTAGCAAAGCTAATATATATTCCCATGTATCAACTAGAGATGTGATATCTGCTCTTTCATGTACAGTATGAACTTCAAGAATAGTAGGTCCTATGGCAATCATATCCATATCTGGCTTCTTTTCAATCATAAGAGCACATTCAAGTCCACCGTGCATAGAAGTTGATACCATATCTTTACCATATTGTTCTTTATATACTGCTTTTGCTATTTTTTGAAATTCAGAATTTTCATTAGGTTCCCATGCTGGATAAGAACTTCCTTTGGTATATTCAAAATTAGTTCTATTGCAAATTCTTTGAATAATTCCAATAATATTATAAATCTTAGAATTAACATTGCTTCTTGCCAATCCTTGAATTTCAATCATATCATTATTAATCATTAATACACCCATATTGGAAGAACTTAATGTTGTATTTTCTTCGTATGGACTATTAAGAATTAAGCCATTAGGCATAAAAAAAATTAAATCCAAAATATCTTCTAGGGTATTCTTATCCATTACATTTGGCTTATTTTCTATTTTAACGGGACTTAAACTAACGTTTATCTCTGGATCAAATTTGCTATATTCCAGTTTAATAGAATTCAAAAAAGTATGTATATAATCTTCAATTTCTTTTTTATCTTCACCACTAAACCAAATATCTGCAAATGAAAAAATAGGAATTGCATTCATTTTTGAGCCACCGCCAAGACTTGAAATGCGAATATTAAATCTTTCTTTTAATTCAAAAAGTAATCTACCAAGTAAAATTATAGAATTTCCTCTTCCTTTATTAATATCATTTCCTGAATGCCCACCAAGTAGTCCGCTTATTTCTATGTGATACCCCGTATTATTTTCTTTATTTGCAGTATAATTTAATTTTCTTGAAAGGATAAAACGACTGCCACCGGCGCAACTTGTTGTAAGCATACCCTCTTCTTCACTATCGAGATTAATCATCTTGTTACTATAAATCCAAGAATTATCTACAGCTTTCATTCCTTCCATGCCAACTTCTTCATTTGTTGTAAAAAGGGCTTCAATAGGTGGACAATTCTCTAAATTATTCGAAAGAACTGCCAATGAATAGGCAACCGCTATGCCATTATCAGCTCCAAGAGTTGTTTCTTTAGCTGTTAAATACCCATCTTTTTCGTATATTTCAATTGGATCTTTCATGAAATCATGATTAGATGCGGCGATTTTCTCGCAAACCATATCTAAATGACCTTGAAGCATAACAGCATCCTTGTCTTTGCCAGTGCCAACGCCATCTTTATATATAATCACATTAAAGTTATTATCTGCTTTATATTCTAAACCATGCTCTTTAGCAAAATTTATAATATAATTATGTACTGCCTCCTCATTTCCTGAACCTCTAGGAATATTAGAAATATCCTTAAAATACTTGTAAAAATCCATTTTCTTTAGTTTCTCATAACTACTTTCCATTTTATTAATTCCTCCAGAAAAAAACGTATTTTAAATAAATTAAAAAGTTTAATATACATTATACTACTTTATATATTATACTAAATAATATTTAAATACACCACACAGGTATCATAAAATTATCTATATCTAGCTTTTATAAACTTCTTTATATCTACCTAAAGTGCATTTTTCGTCCAAAATTATATTTATTATTAATTTAGACGAAAAGAATGAATTATATATCAAATTACTTACGTAATTATAATCTCAATAAATTCTTACTCCAGTTAATTAGACATATTCTAAAGCTTTTTATACACTTTGCAAAACAAAAAGCCCCCTATAGGAGCTTTTTAAATGTTTAATAATTTAATTCGCTTTTGTATAATTAAATGAATAAGTTTTTCCATTTTCAATATCTGTACTATCCGCACCGTCACTCGCCATCTTACCATCTATATAAAATCCCCAGAATGCCTTGTCTTTATTGTAGTCTAGTTTAGTACCATTAACTGTTGTTATCATTAGACCCGTAGAACTTTTATCTCCACTCACTAATTTAACTTTTAAAAGGGCATCCCCAACAGTTTTTTCATCTGTGGATACATTCCAGGTTTTTACATTTCCATCTTTATCAGTAGTTGAAAAAGTAAACTTAGTTTTTCCTTCACCTATATCAGTTGATGAATTATCTGACTTGCTACCATCTTTTGATACAGTCTCTGTTTTAGTTTCCTTTTTTGTGTTGTCTTTATTTCCACAAGCAGTTAGTGTCGATACCGCAAACATCAACATAATTACAAGAGAAAACAAAGATACTAATTTCATTAATCTTTGATTTGTTTTCATACTTCTCTCCTAGTTTTTTATTTATGCAAATTTAATTACATTTCAATCCTTCTTGGTCCATCTCCAATAGACACTTCGTAGAAAGAGCAAGGATAACCAACTGTAGCAGTATATAAATCTTGTACATCAGTTTTAAATTTTTCAACTTTATCTGTTTCAATTAATGTAATTGTGCATCCACCAAAACCGGCACCAGTCATACGTGAGCCGAGAACACCTTCTTGAATAGATGCAGCTAGTACTAATGTATCAAGTTCTAAACCTGTAACTTCAAAATCATCTTTAAGAGAATTATGAGAATCATACATCATTTTGCCAAATTTTTGGAAATCACCATTTTTAAGTGCTGTACAAGCATCAATTGTTCTGGCATTTTCATAAACAACATGACGAGCTCTTTTAATTAAATCCTCATCAGCAATAGTGAATTTATATTTTTCAAATTCGAAAATACTTAAATCGCATAGATTATCAACATGTTTAATTCGTTGAATACGTTTTAATGCTTCCTCACACTCTTCACGTCTTTCATTATATTTTGAATCTGTAAGTTTTCGCTTTTTATTTGTATTAGTAATTAGTAAGGATATATTATTTAATTCAAAAGGAACATAATTCCATCTTAAATCATCTGTTCTTAAAAATATTGCAGAATCTGCTTTCCCCATTGATATTGCAAATTGATCCATAATGCCACTATTAACCTTATTAAAGTTATTTTCAGCATATTGACCAATAAGTGCAAGTTCTTTATTACTTACTTCAAAATCAAACATATCTCTAAGGATAAGTCCTGTAAGTACTTCTAATGAAGCTGAAGAACTAAGTCCTGAACCATTTGGTATGGTTCCAAATATATAAAAATCTATACCAGATGGTATTTTCATACCTCTTTCTTCAAAAGCCCACATTACACCTTTAGGATAGTTCGCCCAATCTGAAGCTTCATCTGGTGTTAATTCATCTAAAGAACTTTCAATTCCAAGTTTAGGAAAATTTAAAGAATAAAAATGAAGTTGTCTATCATCTCTTTTTTTAGCTATTGCATAAGTTCCAATATCTAAAGCACAAGGTAGTACATGTCCCCCATTATAGTCAGTGTGTTCCCCAATTAAGTTAACTCTACCCGGTGAAAAATAGTAACGAATATCTCCATCTTTTCCATAGATCTTTTCGAATCCCTTCTTCATTTCTGATAAAATTTCTATGTGTTTCATTATAACCTCATCTTTCATAATACAAAAACAATAAGTAACCTAAAAATAAATAAAAAGTCATTTATTTATTTGCAAATTTAGTATATGATTACATCGACGTAGATGTGAGCGTAAAAAGTGCAAAGAAATCGACTTAGAATTTAAGAAGTTTTATTTGATTGATTTTTCATATCTATAGAGTTATTATAAAAGGGATATTTTCTTTTGTAAACGCATAACATATACTTTTCAACAAAAACATAATTTTTAAGAGAGATAAATAAAGGATAAAAAAAGTGAAAGAACAAGATAAAAATTTGCTGTCGAAGGAAAGACATGTTGAAATAATCGAATATATTAAAAAAAATGGTTCAGCTCATGTAGATGAATTGGCTAAAAAACTCTCAGTAAGTACAATGACTATAAGAAGAGATTTAACGAAACTTTCTGAGGATGGAGTTATAGAAAGATGCTTTGGGGGCGCCATTATAAAACCTGAAGTTAATCTTATTTACAATAGTGAAGGCGGTAACGCCGAACAGATTAAACTTGCCAGAAAAGCCGCATGGTTAGTCAAAGAAGGTAACAGCGTTTTTCTTGATGCAGGTAACACTGTTTACGAAATAGCTAAACGAATTAAAGATATTCCTGGAATAACTTGCGTAACTAATGATATTCGAACTGCCAAAGTATTAAACCGAGGTAGTGCTAATGTAATTATTTGCGGAGGTCTCCTTCAAAAGGGTACAGATAGTGTTTTTGATGCCTATTCTCTTTCCATGTTAGCAGATTTTCGCTTTGATGTGGGCTTTTTTGGTGCCAATGCAATAAGTGATAATTTTGAAATATTAACTAGTACAATGGATAGAATCGGATTTAAAAGATCCATACCGGAAAAATGCAGAAAAGCCTATTTAATTGCAACAGCAGATAAATTTCATAAAAATAGAGTGGGATTTATAAATACTTTGTCAGATTATGACGGTGTATTTACTAACTATCAATTTTCAGATACTGAACAGAAAAAACTATCGGAGCTAAAAATTAACATAATGCCTATGGAATATTGATAATTTTTACATTTTGTATCATACTTTTCATAGTCTTGTAACAACTTAGGTGTAGGATACATTTAATAAAAATAAAGTTTCTAAACTTTATAGACGGAGGTAAAAGAAGTGAGTGTTTTAAGTAATTATGAACCAAAAGAAGTTTTTAAGTATTTTGAGGAGCTAAGCGCTATTCCAAGAGCTTCTTATGACGACCAAAGAGCTAGCGACTATTTTGTAGAATTTGCTAAAAGCCTTGGATTAAAGTATCGTCAAGATGATGCTTTAAATGTAATTATTTGGAAAGACGGAACAGCAGGATATGAAAACAGTGAACCAGTGATTTTACAAGGTCATATGGACATGGTTGCTGATACGGAACCGGGTGTTAATCATGACTGGTCAAAAGACGGAATTGATTTATTTGTAGAAGATGGTTTAATTGGGGGACGTGGAACTACCCTTGGTGGTGATGATGCCATGGCTACATGTATGATTCAAGCTCTTCTTGCATCTACAGATATTCCTCATCCACCTCTTGAATGTATAATTACTTCTGATGAAGAACCTGGTATGATTGGTGCTGCTGCTTTAGATGTATCCGATTTAAAAGCAACTAAATACATTAATATTGATTCAGAGATTGAAGGAATATTTATTGTGGGATGTTGTGGTGGATTTGAAGATGAAATGTCTATTAAATCTGTTAAAGAAGAAGTATCTGGAGTTAAACTTAGTTTAAGTATAAAAGATTATCTTGGTGGACACTCTGGACTTGAAATTAATAAGCAAAGAGGTAATGCAAATAAAGACTTAGGACGTTTATTATTTAAATTATCTGAAAATATTAAATTTAATCTAGTTTCTATAGAAGGTGGTACAGCTGCTAATGTAATTACTAAAAATTGTGAAGCAGTAATTATTGTAAATGAAAAAGACGTTAAATATGTAAGTGATACTACTGAAGAATTATTTGCAATTCTTAAAAATGAATATGATAAAGATGAACCTGCCTTTACTCTTTCATGTGAAAATCTTGGGAATGTAACTGAAAAGGCTTTGGATAAATCTTCAACTGAAAAAGTTGTAACTTTACTTGAAGCTGTTCCAAACGGAGTTCAAACTTATGAAAGAAGTATTGAAGGATTGCCTGAAACATCATTAAATATTGGACTAGTTAGAACAAAGGAAGATGCTATAACTATAAGAGCCCTTGTTCGTACATCAATTGAGTCTAAAAAAGAAGCTATGAAAGAAAAACTTGTTGCATGTAGTAAGATGGTAGGTGCAACTTCAAGTTATTCTGGAGAGTATCCGGCTTGGCAGATAAAATCAGGATCAAAACTAGTTGAGATATTCTCTAAAGAATATGAAAAGTTAGAAGGCAAAAAGCCAGAGGTTTCAGCTGTTCATGCAGGACTTGAAGCAGGTCTTATGCTTGGAAAAAATCCAAATTTTGACTGCATAAGTTTTGGACCAAACGTAACTGATGCTCATAGCTACCATGAAAGATTAGAAATTGCTTCTATGGAAAGATCTTGGAAATTATTAAAGGCTGTACTTGCAGATTTAAAATAATAATGACACAAAATAAGCTGTCCCAGCAAAACGGTGGACAGCTTTTTTTTATAAAAGTTATAATTCAAACTACTATATCAATATGAAAATCTTCCCTTTTAATAATATGGTACATATCTTTATATATGCTTCTATAAAGCCTCATACATACTTTCATACTCTTTTGCTGAATTGTCCCATGAAAAGTCTTTATTCATAGCCCTTTCAACCATTTTATTCCAATCACGTTTTTTATCGTAGAAAATACGCTCTGCGTAACGAATTGCAGCAAGCATTTCGTGAGCATTATAATTTGAAAAGCTAAAGCCTGTTCCGGTTTTTTCATACTCATTAAAAGGTTCAACTGTATCTACAAGTCCGCCTGTTTCACGTACTATTGGAAGAGTTCCATATCTAAGACTCATAAGTTGACTAAGCCCGCATGGTTCAAAAAGAGATGGCATTAGAAAAGCGTCGCAACCTGCATAAATCTTATGAGATAATCCTTCATCATAATAGATATGAGCTGAACATTTATCATTAAATGCCCAATCATAATGCTTAAACATATTCTCATATCTGGCTTCTCCTGTTCCAAGAACTACAACTTGAACCTGATCTCCCATCAGTTCTTCAAAGACTCTTGCAATAAGGTCAAAACCTTTTTGATCTGTAAGTCTTGAAACAATTCCTATTACCATAACTTTACTATCTACAGGTAAATTACAGAATTTCTGCAAATCTGCCTTATCTTTTGCTTTGCCTTGTCTAAATGTTACTGAAGAAAAAGTAGATTTTATTAATTCATCTGTAGCAGGATTAAATACTTCATAGTCTATTCCATTTAAAATACCCATCATATCATTTCTTCTAGACCACATTATTCCGTCCAAACCTTCTCCATAAAATGGAGTTTGAATTTCATTTGCATAGGTATGACTTACTGTAGTCACCTTATCTGCATATACTATGCCACCCTTTAAGAAATTAGCATCCTTATATGCTTCTAATTTGTCAGAAGTAAAGTAATATGGTGGAAGTCCTGTAATATCCTGAACTCTCTTAATATCCCATCTTCCCTGGAATTTAAGATTATGAATAGTCATTACAGTTTTTATACCCTTATAAAAATCATTTGCAAATCTAAAATGATCTAAAAATACAGGTACAAGTCCTGCCTGCCAATCATGGCAATGTATTATGTCAGGTCTAAATTCTATTGCCGGAAGGACAGATAGACAAGCCTTTGAAAAAAAGGCAAATTTTTCTATGTCTGTATAAGCTTCTCCATATGGATAATTGCCACCGAAATAATATTCGTTATCAATAAAATAAAAAAGAATTCCTTGATATTCGTATGTTAAAACTCCTACATATTGCTTTCTCCAATTTAAATCCATATAAATATGAATTTTATAGGTGAGTTTTTCCTTCCACTCATCTTTCATAGACATATATTTAGGTAACATAACCCTAACGTCGAATTTTTCTTTATCATAATACTTAGGAAGTGAACCTACTACATCTGCAAGTCCTCCTGTTTTTATAAAAGGTACACTTTCTGAAGCTACAAATAAAATCTTTTTCTTCATATATTCTCCTACAATTTTGACGAAACCTTAAGATTTAAATACAGGCTAATAATAGCACAAATACGCTATTATCAGCCTAATTCTTAAGTTTTATTAACTTAATTGGATTTTAGCCGCTTCATCTGGCTTAAATTCATTTTCTAAGTCATATATATTATGACCAGTTGATTCAGAAAGATTTTTCCCTGCAAGAGTATAAGTACGAATAAACTTTTTATTAGTTATGCTTGACCAATGTTCTTCATCCCAAGTAAGGTAACCATCAGCATCTGACTTTTTCTCTTTAAGAATTAAATCAACTTGTCTACCATCAATCATTAATTGAATTAAGTCCTTAGTTCCCCCAATCTCTAATTCCTCTTTTTTTACAGTGTCATAAATCTTCATTTTAATACCTCCCAAAGTATTATTTAAAATTATTTTATTTTGTAAATCCAACCTTCTGGTGCTTCTATAGTACCTTGTTGAATTCCAACCAATGTATCATAAAGTTTCTTGGTGATTGGTCCCATCTCTTCCATTCCACTTGGGAATTTAATTTCTTTTCCATGGTCATTAATAATACCAACCGGAGAAATAACTGCAGCTGTACCACAAAGTCCGCACTCTGCAAATGTAGGAACTTCATCAAAGAATACTTCTCTTTCTTCGACTTCAAGTCCAAGATATTCTTTAGCAACATACATAATAGAGCGTCTTGTAATTGAAGGTAATATACTACTTGATTTTGGAGTTACGATCTTATTATCTTTAGTTACAAATATAAAGTTAGCTCCACCTGTTTCTTCAACCTTAGTACGAGTAGCCGCATCAAGATACATATTTTCTTCAAAGCCTTGACTGTGAGCATCAACTATTGCATGAAGACTCATAGCATAATTTAAACCTGCTTTAATATGTCCTGTACCATGTGGAGCTGCCCTATCCAAATCAGAAACTCTAATAATAATTGGTTTAGCTCCCTCTTTAAAATATGGTCCAACCGGTGTTACAAATATTCTAAATTGGTATTCATCAGCTGGTTTAACTCCTATAACTGCATTTGTACCAAACATATATGGACGAATATAAAGACTTGCTCCACTTCCATATGGAGGAACATAGTCGATATTCTCTTTAACTGTTTCAATTAAAGCCTCTAAAAATCTTTCCTTTGGAAATACTGGCATCTCTAAATAAGCAGCACTGTCTTCCATACGTTTAGCATTTAAATCTGGTCTAAAACATACTACACTACCATCTTTTTGTGTATATGCCTTAGCTCCTTCAAAACAAGTCTGGGCATATTGAAGAACTCCTGCACATTCAGATATAGAAACCATATCATCTGATGTCATTACTCCTTCGTCCCATTTGCCATCTTTAAAATTCGAAACGAATCTTTTATCAGTTTTAACATAACCAAAACCTAAATTTGCCCAATCAATTTCCTTTTTCATTACTACACCCACCTTCATTTATACTGTTATTTTATAATTTACATTATTTACATTATATTCCTTTTCTATCGTTCTGTCATGGAAATAGACTCAATTCCTACACTTCCACCTCGAACCACTTCAATGTTCTTAAAATCACTTTTAATAAGTTTAACAACTGCATCATTCTTTGTAGCTGTCTGAACAAATTCAAGAAGAAGACTATCTTTTCCATAATCATTAACTCTAGCCTTAAAAGCCTCTGCAATCTGAAATAATTCAGTTTTTTCAGTTAAACTTATCTTTTTAATCTTTATATACATAATTTCTTTTATTTTAGCAGAAACATCTGTAAAATCAATGACTTTGATAACTTCAACCATTCTATTTAATTGTTTTTTTATCTGTTCAAAGGTTTCATCATCACTGGATGTGGAAATAGTCATTCGTGAAACAGTAGGATCCTCTGTTGTTCCAACAGTTAAGCTATCTAAGTTATAAGATTTACCACTAAATAAGCCTGAAATCTTAGACAGTACACCTACCTGATTTTCCACATATAGTGAAATCCATCTTTTCTTTTGATTTGAATTCATATCATTCCCCTTATATGTTAGAATACTTTATTTCAATCTTTAATTATATTTAAACACTAACAATCCATCAGCATATCAGATAGGGTTCCACCTGGTTCTATCATAGGATAAACCGTCTCTTCCGGATCAATTGCAAATTCAATAACTATTGGTTTCTTATAACCTTTGGCTTTTATTAAAGCTTCTTTTACTTCTTTTTCACTAGAAACCCTAATACCATTAATGCCATAACCTTTAGCAATCTGTATAAAATCCGGCATATACGGTGGACACTCTACTTCACCACATTTGCCATCACAATCTGCTGTTTTTCTAAGACAGGTCATGGAATAACGCTTTCCATAAAAAAGCTTCTGCCATTGGCGAACCATTCCAAGATAATTGTTATTAAATATACATATTATCAGCGGTAACTTTTCAGCAAATACCGTTGCAAGTTCTTGTATATTCATCTGGAAACCACCATCTCCGGAAATAGAAACTACTGTACTTTCTGGATTACCTACCTTAGCACCGATTGCTCCGGGAAGTCCATAACCCATAGTTCCAAGTCCACCGGAAGTCAACAGCTTCTTCTTTTCGTTTATCTCCAAAAATTGAGTGGCAAACATCTGATGTTGTCCAACATCTGTTACAAATATACCTTCATCAAAAACTTCATTCATAGTCTCTAAAATCATTTGCGGACTAACACCATTATGTTTTTTCATAACAAGAGGATGACTTTTCTTCCACTCCTCAATCTTATCCTTCCACAAATTGGTGTCGCATTTTGTAACATATTCTAAGATTTTTCCAATAGCTTCTTTAGCATCTGCAACAATAGGTACATCTACATGTACATTTCGACTTATTGCTCCTGTGTCTATATCTATATGAATTATAGTAGCCTTTGGTGCAAATGAGTGAAGTTTCCCAGTTATTCTATCATTAAAACGGGTACCAATAGAAAAAAGTAAATCACACTCATTTACTGCCATATTTGCAGCATAACTTCCATGCATACCTAAATTACCAATATAATTTTTATGGTTAGTTGGAATAGCTCCTCTTCCCATAATAGTCGTTACAACAGGAACATCTGTTATATCCACAAGCTTTGTAAAATCTTTATTTGCACCTGCGATATTAACTCCGCCCCCTACTAAAAATAAAGGCTTCTTAGCTTTTTCTAATAACTTAATTGCTTTTTTTAATTGTCCAATATGAACTCCTGTACTAGGTTTATATCCTCTAATATTTACTTCAGTAGGATATTCCGGACTTCCCATTTCACCAAGTACATCTTTAGGCAAATCTATAAGAACCGGACCTGGTCTTCCTGTTCTTGCTATATAAAAAGCTTCTTTTATAATTCTTCCCAAGTCTTCTCTTTTTCTTACTGTAACACCATACTTTGTAACACTTCTTGTAATGCCTACAATATCAACTTCTTGAAATGCATCATTTCCAATAAGATGTCTGGCAACCTGCCCGGTAAAACATACAAGGGGTACACTATCATAATTAGCTGTTGCAAGTCCTGTTACAACATTGGTTGCTCCGGGACCTGATGTTACAAGGCAAACTCCTACCTTACCTGTAGACCTTGCATAGGCATCAGCTTCGTGGACTAAAGCTACTTCCTGTCTTGGAAGGACGACTTTTGTATAATCCTGTTTATAAAGCTCATCTCCAATATCAATTGTTGTAGCTCCGGGATACCCAAAAAGAACATCAACTCCTTCTTCTTTTAAAGCTCTTACTAATAACTTATTTCCACTAATCTGTCTCATATATCCACCCCTTTATATCATTTTAAATAACAAAAAATAATTATCTTACTTTACTGTATTTTATCTTATACTCTACGCCTACCTTCCATATAAAATATATCAGAATTGTTTTTATCATAATTATATATAGAAAACACCCCAAGGAAAACTGATATGGTGCTCATAATTAGTATTCCTTGGGATTATAAGACCCAATTTTTTATTTAGTTGTTGTAGTTACGTTAGTTGTGCCACTTGAACTTGATGATGATGTATCAGTAGGTTTTTGATATGCTTTTACATTAAAGTCTGTAAATTTAATCTTTTTCCAATTACCTTTATTAACATCCGGTTTAGCTGCTTTAATCCATTTGTCTACAGTATCATCATAGAGTTTTTGTTTTCTGTCTGAAACAATGCTTTCTTTTTTACTCTTAGTAGCATCCTTATCCATTAAACTTGTAAGTTTAGCAACATATAAACCGTCATCAGTTTCTATAACCTTAGTATATTCTCCCACCTTCAACTTATCTGCTGCTTTTACTAAATCTTCATTAGGTGTTGTGCTATCTTTATCAAATGTTGCATCTTGAGCAGTAAGTCCTTGCTTTTTAGCTAATGCAGAGAAATCTGCCTTAGAATCTTTTTTAAGAGCGGCATAAAAATTATCTGCTGCTTCTTTCTGTTGTTTTTTAACGGTATCTGTTGCAACACTTGCTGCTGCATCGGCTGTGTCTGAAGATGATGAACTATCTGAAGTTGAATATGAGAATTCTACATACTGCATTTTCTTCTGAGCTGCTTCTTTGTCAGTTACCTTAGTATCTGCCTTAGCTTCAATCTTTTTCTGCATACGACTTTGAATAGTCATCCAAGTTAAGACTTGTTCAACAACCTTTTTATCACCGCTAATCTTCTTATATCCGTCTTTATTTTTATTAGCTTTTACAAAAGCTGCTGCAGCTTTTTCGATAGCTTTTTTATCTTTGTCACTAATCTTTACATTATATTCTTTATCTTTAGCGTGATCACTTAAGACAATAAAGGTTTCAAGATTTTTAAGAGCTGTTTCTTTAGTTTGCTCTTCATAAGTTTTATCATCAGACTTTTTCTTAGTATCTGAACCTTCAGCTTGTGCACTCCAATCAACATCTGCACTTCCATATCCCATTTGTGCATAGTATGCATACATCTGGTTAGTCTGTGCTTGAGAATATCTAGCAAAGAAATTGGCTACATCTCCCTTTACTTCTGTTTTGCCCATTGTAAGGACCACATCATCTGATTTTATTGTACATCCTGTAAGAGTTCCTAATACTAAAACACCTGACAGGACTAATGCTAATAATCTACGTTTCATTTTATTTAACTCCTCCTAAACTGAGTAATTAATACAATATCAAAATATTATACCTTAAAATCAAGGTTCATTCAATGTTTTTATTGAATTACTAAACTACTTATACCATCTAAAACCTTTTTTACTACATCCATTGGTTCTTCTTTTACATTTGTCTGTTTTTTATAATAGATAAAAGCAACGGTATTTCCATTTGCAATTGATAAATCTCCATCAAATCTTTCTAAAAGTACTGGTATCTTTGTTACATCAACTTTAGCATGTTCATACATCTTAAAATTGTACTCTCTACCCTTTTGTTCTATATCTATTATAAATAAATTATGTGCAAAAACTTTTAATCTAGCCACGTCAAATAATTTCAATACTTCACTTGGCAAATCACCATATCTATCAATTAGCTCATCAATTAGTTCGTCTAACTCTTTATCATTTTCACTGGCAGCAATTCTCTTGTAAATATCTAGTTTTTGATATTCATTTACAATATAACTAGCCGGTATAAATGCATCCACCTTTATGTCAATGTTAGTCTTATACATATCTCCATCAAGAAGTTTACCTTGCTTTTTCTTAATAGCTGTGCTTAAAAGATTAACATACATATCATATCCCACTAAAGCCATATGACCACTTTGAGATTCTCCAAGAAGAGAACCGGCTCCTCTTATCTCTAAGTCTTTCATAGCAATTTTATAACCAGACCCCAGTTCGGTAAATTCTCTAATTGCTGAAAGCCTTTTTTCCGCTTCTTCTCTAAGTATCTTATCTCTTTGATACATAAAGAAGGCATATGCCATTCGATTTGACCTTCCCACTCGTCCTCTTAGCTGATAAAGTTGTGATAGTCCAAATCTATCAGCATTTTGAACTATAATTGTGTTTACATTGGAAATATCTAGACCAGTTTCAATTATGGTAGTAGAAACTAAAACATCTATATCTCCTTCAATAAAGTCATACATAATCTGTTCAAGGCGATGCTCCGTCATTCGACCGTGAGCGTAGGCAACATTTGCATCTGGAACGAGAGTTTGAATTTTATAAGCAACTTCCGCTATATCTTCTACTCTATTGTATACATAATAAACTTGTCCCTCTCTTTCAAGTTCCCTAGAAATAGCTTCTCTTACAAGTTCCATAGAAAATTCCATAACATAGGTTTGAATAGGGAATCTGTCTTCCGGTGCTTCCTCTAATACAGATATATCTCTAATTCCAATCAAACTCATATGAAGAGTTCTTGGAATTGGTGTTGCAGTAAGAGTCATAACATCTATGCTCTCCTTCATCTGCTTCATCTTTTCCTTATGTCTTACGCCAAAACGTTGTTCTTCATCTATAATCAATAAGCCCAAGTCTTTAAACACCACATCCTTACTTAAAGCTCTATGAGTTCCTATGATTATATCACAGCTTCCTTTTTTTAAGTTTTTAATTGTCTCTTGCTGATTTGCTCTACTTACAAATCTACACAAAAGTCCAATTTTAACCGGAAAATCTTTCATCCGTTCAACAAATGTGTGATAATGTTGTTCTGCTAGAATAGTGGTCGGAACTAAAAATAATACTTGTTTATTTTCTTGAACAGCTTTAAATGCTGCCCTAATAGCAACTTCTGTTTTCCCAAAACCTACATCTCCACATATAAGCCTATCCATTACCTTGGTACTTTCCATATCTGACTTAACATCAGCAATTGCATTTAGCTGATCTTCAGTTTCATCATAAGGGAACAACTCTTCAAATTCAGTTTGCCATGTAGTGTCTTTTTCGTACTGATACCCGATGTTTTCACGTCTTTTAGCATATAGTTCCACTAAATCCTCTGCAATTAAATCTACAGCTTTCTTAACTTTAGTAGTTGTTTTCTTCCAATCATTACTTCCAAGTTTATTTAATGGCGGCTTCTTCGCATCACTATTACTATATTTATTTATAAGGTTAAACGAAGTTGCCGGAATATAAAGAACACCAGAGCCTTGATACTCTATCTTCATATAATCTTTTTCAACTTCATCATTTATAAGCTTTTCAATTCCAACAAATTTACCAAGTCCATGGTTCTCGTGAACCACATAATCTCCCGGCTTAAGCTGATTAAACTCAGCAACAGTCATTCCTGAATCTTTAGTTTTTTTCTTTTTCTTCTTTTTAGATTTACCGAATATATCCCCTTCAGCTATTACTGCAAATCTAAGCATAGGGAAGATATAACCTTCAGATAACGCACCAACAGAAGTCATAACCTGACTTTTTTCAATAACTTTATCCTTATCCTCACTAAAGAAAGAATTTATATCATAATCTAGCAAATCAGTTGCAAGTCTTTTGGCTCTTGTTCTTGAATTAGATAAAAAGAGAACCCTATATCCATCTCTTTTATATTTTTTCAAATCTCTAGTAAGCATCTCAAAACTACCTCTATAAGACCCAACTGATGCAACATTTAAGCTATATCTCATTGCAATCTTAAATCCACCCGGTATAGCATCTAAGAGAGACACACCAAAATTTGCAAATGTAGATATTTTTTTCAACAAATCTTTTGTTTTTAATAGTAAGTTTTTAAAATCTAAGGCTTCTAAGCCTTCTTCTAATCTACGTTTACCTGCTTCAATATACTCATCTTCAATTGTTTTTCCTCTATCTAAAAGCTTTCCCGGCTCATCAAGAGAAATAATAGTATCATCTTTATTGAAATAGTCAAAAAATGTTACTCGTGAAATATTAGTTTCCGAAGCAAATTCCGTAGCTGGTGTAATATAGACTTCTTCTAATCTTTCTGTGGTACGTTGAGTTTCAACTTGAAATTCTCGAATTGAATCAATTTCATCACCAAAAAGTTCAATACGAATTGGGTTATCATTTGCAATTGGAAATATATCTAAAATATCTCCCCTTACTGCAAATTGTCCAACACCTTCAACTTGTTCAGCTCTTTCATAACCAATTCGGACTAAATCAAGCTTTATCTGATCATAATCTATCTCATCTAGTTCCTTAAAATGTAGGCGTTTGCTTTCATAAATTTTTCTTTCTACAACAGAATCCATAAAAGCTTCAAAACTAGAAACTATGGTAATGCCACTATTTGAGTTAATTAATGCTTCATAAACCTTCATTCTATCTGAAAGTAAATCCTTACTTCTTATATCTGCTTGATAAAAAAGCATATCTTTGGCAGGATAAAGGTAGGTATCTTCTTCTATACTTTTTATTTCTTCATATACCTGCCTAGTTCTTTGCTCACCAAAACAGACAATGATTTTGTTTTTATAATCATTGCCTACAGTATAAATCATATGAGATTTAGAAGAACTAGTTAGACCACTTACTAAAACCAATCCTTCTTTATTTTTTAATTTTGTTTGAATTTCACTATATACTTCAAGTTCTTTTAAGGGCTCAATTAAAGCTTTCATATCTTCCTATCTATTATTTTTCTTCGTCTTTCTCTTCTTGCTTCTTAGTATTGTATATATTCATTGCCTTATCTACTTCACCTGATACCATAAGTTCAAGTGCTTTTTTTGTATCTTCAAAAGCCTTTTTCATTAGTTCACCATCATTTTTATCAAAATGCCCAAGAACAAAATTAACTAAATCACCTTTGTTCTCACCAACTCCAACTTTTATTCTAAGAAACTTATTGGTTCCCAAATGAGAAATAATACTTTTTATTCCATTATGCCCCCCTGCAGAACCCTTTTTTCTTATCCTAAGCTGTCCTGTAGACAAACTAATATCATCATAAACTATAATCAATTCATTTTCCGGATCTACTCCAAAATAATCTACCAATGCTCCAATACTTTCTCCACTATTATTCATATATGTCTGAGGCTTAACAAGCATTACTTTATTACCATTTACCATGCCTTTTCCAATATATGCTCTAAATTTCATTGTATTAACCGGTATTCCCCATTCTTTTGAACATATTTCTATAGCATCAAAGCCTGTATTATGTCTTGTATGCTCATATTTCATAGTAGGATTACCAAGTCCTGCAATTATATACATAAATTTTCTCCATTTTCACACACAAGTACCTGCGACAATTATCTTATCCCAGGTACTTTAGTTGTATTACTTTAATTTATTAATTAAATTGTTTAACTGACTTTGATACCTATTAAAATCTGCTTCCGGGTCTTGCATCTTTTTCTTAAGCAAATCTAATAGTTCATAAGTCTCATCTAGCACTCTATTATACGCCCTCTTTTGTGCTTTAGTCCATCCTTCATTAAATTTTATCTCATCTTTATGAGAATATTTTGTATTTTTACCTTTTTTAGACTTTTTCTCGAATAAAAATTCTTCATGTTGTCTTCTTTCTTCTGCAATACTATCTTTATCACTTAATTTAGAATTATCAGTATTGAAATATGTCTTTTTCTTATGCTCTATAGGAATTGGAATTCCAAGACTTATAACTTCTCCAGTTGCTAAATCAACACTTCCACCTGAGTATGGTGCAATTGCATCTACTCCAATTTCCGACTTAATTAGTTCTGCAAATGTATCTGTTACATGATTTTCACCATGAACTACAAATATCTTTTCTGGTTTCTTTTTAAAGCCTTGTAACCAATTAAGAAGTCCAATTTTATCTGCATGACCACTAATTCCTTTTAAAGCAACAACCTGACAATTAACTTGAATAGTTTCTCCAAAAATCTTTACTTCTGTAGCTCCATCTAGTATCTTTCTTCCAAGGGTTCCTTCTGCCTGATAACCTACAAAACATACAGTACTATCTCGTCTCCATAGATTATGCTTAAGATGATGTCTAATTCTTCCGGCTTCACACATTCCTGAAGCAGACAAAATAACCTTTGGCTTAAAATCGTTATTTATCTGAATACTTTCTTCACTGGTTATAGATGTTTTAAGTCCTGAAAAAGTAAGAGGATTTATTCCTTTATTTATTAAGCTCATTGCTTCTTCATCAAAATATCCTGCAATATTTTTATTAAAAACAGTTGTAGCTCCATTTGCAAGAGGACTATCTACATATACTTCAAAATCAGGATAGTTAGGTACTAAATTTTTGTTCTTAATCTCACGAAGAAAGTAGAGTAGCTCTTGAGTTCTTCCTACTGCAAATGAAGGAACAACTACATTACCACCTCTTGAAAAGGTATCATTTAATATCTTAGTAAAATCAGCTACATAATCTGGTCTTTCTGTACTATGAACTCTATCTCCATAGGTAGATTCAACTACAACATAATCTGCTTCCTCAACTGGCGTGGGATCTTTTATTATAGGTTGATTGGTATTTCCTACATCTCCTGAAAAAACAATTTTTTTAGTTATTCCATCTTCTGTAATCCACATTTCAATAGCTGCTGAACCTAAAAGATGTCCAATATCAACAAATCTAACTTGAATACCAGGAACTAAATCTATCTTTTTATTATACTCTACCCCTTTAAGCAATTTAATAGCATCTTCAGCGTCAGACATAACATATAGTGGAACATATTCCTCTTTGCCACTTCTTTTAGCCTTTCTATTTCGCCACTCTGCTTCAAATTCTTGGATATGAGCACTATCTCGAAGCATAATATCACATAAATCTTTAGTTGCTTCACTGGTAATAATCTCACCCTTAAATCCATTTTTAACTAACAAAGGTAATTTCCCAGAATGGTCAATATGGGCATGGGTTAAAAGAACATAATCAATTTCTCCTGGGCTAACCGGTATCTCTTGGTTCTCAAATATATCAACGCCTTGTTCCATACCACAATCAATTAAAATAGTTTTTCCGCAAGCAGATATAACATGACAGCTTCCTGTTACTTCATGATCTGCACCAATAAAAATCAACTTCATAATCCTTCACCCTTTCCATAACTTTTTATTTGTCTTCATTATATCATTATTGCTATATCTTTTCTTCAAAAACTTTAATCAATCACTGAAAAATCCCACAAATCTATATCTAAATATATAAAATCACCCAAAATAATATTTACTAGTGATAAATCATCAAAATTTTATTTACACATAAAAATACACTCAAATTATATCTACATATGATAAATTGACCTAATTATTTTTACACATGAAAAATAGCTATATACTCTTTCGTACATAGCTACTTTTCTTTATATTTCATTATTCAATTATATTTTTAATAATTATGTCGGCACATCTTAGATTCTATCCCTTGCCTTCTCCTTATAACATGCTTCGATAAAGTATAATCGACCTTTCATTCATAATATCTAGCTCTTATACAATGTAAATCCTAATTTTATTTTATATCATTTCAGACTTATGAAAACTCTAGATATTATTTAGATT
This sequence comes from Lachnospiraceae bacterium, assembly GCA_031263035.1. Lineage (GTDB taxonomy): Bacteria > Bacillota > Clostridia > Lachnospirales > Lachnospiraceae > JAISGP01. Next base: position 49,533 of record JAISGP010000004.1, read on the forward strand.
TCAACTAGCTTCTCTTGCGTTCCATCCGTAAAAATTCTAACTTTGAATTAATCATAGATAATTTCAAAATACAAAATGTAAAATAATCCTTTCATAAAATTTTTAAAACAAATATCTATCTCTACATAAAATCTATTACTTAAAATAATTAATCTTTATATCCCTATATAGAACTTATTACTTAAATAACAAAATCAATATATCTTTAAATATCTATCTTATAACTAAAATACAAAATTCTTATAAAATACCTTATGAAATTATCTGTAAAAAATGTAACGCTAAACTAATCTACTTTCTCAATACAAATACTAAAATCAAACTTTTATACCTTATCATGGTGCCATTCTATATACCATTTTATATATCCGTATCTTAGAATAGTTTCTTTACACTATCATAAAACTTGATATATACGTAGTAGCTTGTTCAATGTGTGACAGGCTGAAATCTTATACTTAATGATATGACCAATTCTTTTATCCGACATACTTTTTTTCATTATATTTGGCTATCATCTTTTAGGCATTGATATGGGATACATCGCCTGCACTACTACTAACACATTGATTAAAATACTCTATGCTATCCATTGGACTATGCCTCCCTCTTTCATAAATTCAACATCCCTTCGAGATAATCATATCTTTAAAAATACTTCCTTGAGATTTATTTATCTCTTTCTTTGTTGTGATTACATACTATCACTCGGCTTCTTAAATGTCAATACTTTTTAGTGTTTTTTATTGTATTTTTTCTCAAGTAATAAATTGTATTGATTTTTTCAAATTATTCAAAATATTCAAGTATAATATTCTGAATTATTTTTGTATTGCAACTACAGTAACTAAATCCAGCCATTTTCATTTAAACAATTTTAATAATTATCTTATTCTTAGCCTCAATTAAAAAAGATCTGGCTATTGCACCAGACCTTTTGTCTTAAAATATTATTTCTGTATAACTCCTTGGTCTGCCACCATGGGCAGCAGTTTCTCTTCCTCCATCTTTTGCAAATCCGGCATCAGTAATTTTCTTTAATATTCGTCGACCGCTTCTCTCACTAATTCCTAAAGC